>NZ_JAOCFV010000041.1:0-42287 GCF_029842145.1 Stenotrophomonas sp. GD03794 | reverse complement strand
GGCATCCATGCCGCTGACACCCCGCAATCCGACACCGCCCCACCTTCGACAGGTTCACACGGCTGTTGGTAACTGCGGCTGTTGTTCCGCGCGGCTGTTGGTAGGTGTCGACCTTGGTCGACACATCTGTCAGACATCGAATGAGTCATCCACGCATGGCGTGGATCTACCGTGTCGACCAAGGTCGACACCTACCAGAGCAGTAAGCCGTTCCGGCAGATCACGGAAAACTGTCGAAGGCGGGGTGGGTCCGGTTGCAGGGGTGTCCGCGGCATGGATGCCGCGGCCAAGCCCCCAGGGATGGGTTTACGGCGTCCCCTGCAACCGGACCCACCCCGCCAACCCACGGATAGCCCGCTTCTGCTGTTGACGTTGAAGTTGCCTCTGCGGGTGCAGGGCTGCAAGCCCTGCAAACCCAACCCCCTCAGTGAGCAGCAGGCCGCGACGGTGGCAGCCAGGCCGCCACGATGCCGAGCAGCGGCAGGAACGCGGTCAACTGGTAGACGTACTCGATGCTGGTCTTGTCCGCCAGCAGGCCCAGCACAGCAGCGCCCAGCCCGCCCATGCCGAATGCGAAACCAAAGAACAGGCCGGACACCATGCCGATGCGGTGCGGCATCATCTCCTGCGCGTACACCACGATCGCCGAGAACGCCGACGACAGCACGAAGCCGATCAGCACCGCCAGCACGGTCGTCCACAGCAGATCGGCATGCGGCAGCATCAACGCGAACGGGGCCACGCCCAGGATCGAGGTCCAGATGATCGGCTTGCGGCCGATGCGGTCACCCAGCGGGCCACCAAGGAAGCCGCCGGCGGCGGACGCTACCAGGAACGCGAACAGATGCAGCTGGGCCTGCGCCACCGGGATGCCGAAGTGGTGGATCAGGTAGAAGGTGAAGTAGCTGCCGATGCTGGCCATGTAGAAGTACTTGCTGAAGATCAGCACCAGCAGGATCGCCAGTACCTTGGCCACGGTGCGCGGCGGATGCCGCGGCGCCATCGCAGCCGTGCTGACCGGTCGAGGCGTACCCAGATGCAACGCGTACCAGCGACCGACATAGGTCAGCAATGCGATGCCGATCAGGGCAGCACCGGCAAACCACGATGCAGCGTGCTGGCCATACGGCACGATCACTGCGGCGGCGATCAACGGGCCAAGCGCTGTTCCGAAATTGCCACCCACCTGGAACACCGACTGCGCGAAGCCGTGACGGCCGCCCGAGGCCAGTCGCGCGATGCGCGAGGCTTCCGGATGGAAGATGGCCGAGCCAATGCCGACCATCGCCGCCGCCATCAGCACCACCGCGTAGTTCGGTGCGAAGCCGAGCAGCAGCATGCCGCACAGGGTCGAGGCCATGCCGATCGGCAGCGAGTACGGGGCTGGGCGACGGTCGGTGGCCATGCCGATCAAGGGCTGGAAGATCGAGGCGGTAAGCTGGTAGGTCAGCGTGATCAGGCCGATCTGGGTGAAGCTGAGATTGAAACCGCCCTTGATCACCGGATAGATGGCCAGGATCAGCGACTGCATCATGTCGTTGACGACATGCGAGGTGGAGATGGCGGCCAGCACGCCGGGGGCCACCGGGCGTGAGGTCGTTGCGGGAGAAGCCAGGGTCGACATGGACACAGTCAGGTTGGGGGCGAGCCACGCATGCTACGGTGGGCTCCTCCTCCCTTCTGCCGCGTTCGGGTCATGGCATATCGCAAAAAGGACACTCCCTGCCCGGTCCGCGAGACTGCGCCGTGGAACGAGGTTCCGGTGCACCGTCCGGTGACCTGCCGCGCCCGCCACTACAAACCCGGCACCCACATCGCGCCCCACCGGCATCGCCGTCACCAGCTGGTGTTCGCCATGTCCGGACTGATGGTGGTGCGTGCGGATGGCGGCCGCTGGGTCGTACCCTCGACCCGCGCGATCTGGGTGCCGGCCGGCATGGCGCATGCGGTGGACTGCATTGCCGAAGTACACATGCGCAGCCTGTACGTGGAGCCGGATTTCGCGCCCCATCTACCGGACGAAGCGTTCGCGGTGCAGGTGGCGCCGCTGCTGCGCGAACTGCTGCTGGCCGCCAGCCTGATCGAGAGCGCACACGAAGAGGACAGCCGGGATGGCCGCGTGGTGCGCCTGCTGCTGGACGAGCTGCACCGCATGGACGTGCTGCCGCTGCACCTGCCCTCGCCCACCGACCCGCGCCTGCAGCGGATCTGCCAGCACATCCAGAAGCATCCCGGCGACGACGCCACCCTGCAGGACTGGGCGCAGGCGCTGCAGGTGGACGTGAAAACCATCCAGCGTCATTTCGCCAGCGAACTGGGCATGACCTTCGGGCAGTGGCGGCAGCAGGCGCGGCTGCTGGCCGCCCTGGAGCGACTGGCGGTCGGCGACAAAGTCATCGATGTCGCGCTGGCGATGGGTTACGACAGCCCCAGCGCGTTCACCAGCATGTTCAAGCGGCAGCTGGGGCAGACGCCAGCGGCGTTCTTCCGCTGATCCTTTGAACGGCATCCACGCATGGCCTGGATCTACTGCACCACAAACGACAACGCCGGGCATGGCCCGGCGCTATCGTTCATCGCTTCCGTCGAAAAACTCAGGACGTCATCCGGTCCCAGAAGCCCTTCACGCCATCCATGAAAGTGGCCGACTTCGGCGAATGCTTGCGCGCTTCCTCACCGACGAAGGTGGCTTCGAACTGCTCCAGCAGCTTGCGCTGTTCGTTGGTGAGGTTGACCGGGGTCTCCACCACCACACGGCAGTACAGGTCGCCCTCGCTGCGGCTGCGCACCGAACGTACGCCCTTGCCACGCAGGCGGAACAGCTTGCCGGTCTGGGTCTCGGCCGGGATGCGGATTTCCGCTTCGCCGCCGAGGGTCGCCACGCGCACGGTGTCACCCAGCGCCGCCTGCGAGATGCGGATCGGCACTTCGCAGTGCAGGTCGTCGCCATCGCGCTGGAAGATCGCATGCTCGCGCACGCGCACTTCCACGTACAGGTCACCCGGCGGCGTACCGGCCGGGCCGGCCTCGCCCTCGCCCTGCAGGCGGATGCGATCGCCGGTATCGACGCCCGCCGGCACCTTCACCGACAGCACCTTGTCTTCCTCGACACGGCCATTGCCGTGGCAGGTCTTGCAGGGCTTGGCGATGATCTGGCCGCGGCCGCCGCAGTTGTGGCAGGCCTGCTGCATGGCGAAGATGCCGCGCTGGATGCGCACCTGGCCGCGGCCATGGCACACGTTGCAGGTCTCGACCTTGCCGTCTTCGGAGCCACTGCCATCGCAGTCGCCGCACTCGGCCAGGGTCGGGATCTCGATCCGGCGCTCGACGCCGCGCACGGCCTCTTCCAGGTCCAGTTCCATCACGTAGCCGATGTCGGCGCCGCGACGGGCCTGGCGCGGACCACCGCCACCACCGCCAAAGATGTTGCCGAAGATATCGCCAAAGATATCGTTCATGTCCGGGCCGCCCGGACCGCCACCGCCCATGCCGTGCTCGAACGCGGCGTGGCCGTGGCTGTCGTACATGCGGCGCTTGTTGCCGTCGGACAGCACTTCGTAGGCTTCCTTGCACTCCTTGAAGGAGGCTTCGGCCGCCGCATCACCCGGGTTGCGGTCCGGGTGGAACTTCATCGCGCAGCGACGGTAGGCCTTCTTCAGCTCGTCGTCGGTGGCGGTGCGGGCAACGCCCAGCACTTCGTAGTAATCGCGCTTGCTCATATCGTGAATCGGGTTCCGGAAAGTCGGGATTCGTCAAAGCGGAAGAGCGGAACCAGGTCCGCTCTTGCGTCGGGCGCCCCGACACGCCGGTGGGCGGTCAGGACCCTGATGCGACAACGGGACGCTGATGGCCAGCGTCCCGTGTCGGTCCGGATCAGGACTTCTTGTCGTCCTTGACTTCGGTGAACTCGGCGTCCACCACGTCATCCTGCGGCTTGCCCGCATTGCCGGCGTCGGCACCCGGGGCGGCACCGCCCTGGTCGGCCGAAGCGGCCGCGAACAGCGACTGGCCGGCTTCTTCCAGTGCCTTCGACTTGGCTTCGATCTGCGCCTTGTCGTCACCCTTCATCGCGGTTTCCAGGTCGGCCAGCGCCGCCTCGACCTTGCCGATCACTTCGCCGCCGACCTTGCTGCCGTGCTCGGTGATGGCGCTACGGGTGCCGTGGATCAGGGCGTCGGCCTGGTTGCGGGCCTGCACCAGCTCCTGGAACTTCTTGTCTTCTTCGCGGTTGGCTTCCGCGTCGGCGACCATGCGCGCGATCTCTTCCTCGGACAGGCCCGAACCGGCCTTGATCTCGACCTTCTGTTCCTTGTTGGTCTTCTTGTCCTTGGCCGACACGTGCAGGATGCCGTTGGCGTCGATGTCGAAGGACACTTCCACCTGCGGCAGGCCACGCGGGGCCGGTTCGATGCCGGACAGGTCGAACTTGGCCAGCGACTTGTTGAAGCGGGCCTGTTCGCGCTCACCCTGCAGCACGTGCACGGTCACGGCCGACTGGTTGTCCTCGGCGGTGGAGAACACCTGCGAAGCCTTGGTCGGGATGGTGGTGTTCTTCTCGATGATCTTGGTGAACACGCCACCCATGGTCTCGATGCCCAGCGACAGCGGGGTCACGTCCAGCAGCAGCACGTCCTTGACGTCGCCGCCCAGCACGCCGCCCTGGATCGCAGCACCCAGTGCCACGGCTTCGTCCGGGTTGACGTCCTTGCGCGGTTCCTTGCCGAAGAACTCGGTCACCGCCTGCTGCACCTTCGGCATGCGGGTCTGGCCACCGACCAGGATCACTTCGCTGATGTCGCTCGAACGCAGGCCGGCATCATTCAGAGCGACGCGGCACGGCTCGATCGACTTCTTGATCAGGTCTTCCACCAGCGCTTCCAGCTTGGCGCGGGTCAGCTTGATGTTCAGGTGCTTCGGACCCGAAGCATCGGCAGTGACGTACGGCAGGTTCACTTCGGTCTGCTGGGCGCTGGACAGCTCGATCTTGGCGCGCTCGGCGGCGTCCTTCAGGCGCTGCAGGGCCAGCGGATCCTTGCGCAGGTCGATGCCCTGGTCCTTGTTGAACTCTTCAACCAGGTACTCGATGACGCGGTTGTCGAAGTCTTCGCCGCCCAGGAAGGTGTCGCCGTTGGTGGCCAGCACTTCGAACTGCTTCTCGCCGTCGACGTTGGCGATCTCGATCACCGAGACGTCGAAGGTGCCGCCGCCCAGGTCGTACACCACGATCTTGCGATCCTTGTTGTCACCCTTGTCCAGGCCATAGGCCAGCGCAGCCGCGGTCGGCTCGTTGATGATGCGCTTGACGTCCAGGCCGGCGATGCGGCCGGCGTCCTTGGTCGCCTGGCGCTGGCTGTCGTTGAAGTAGGCCGGCACGGTGATGACCGCTTCGGTGACCTTCTCACCGAGGAAGTCCTCGGCGGTCTTCTTCATCTTCTCCAGCACCTTGGCCGAGATTTCCTGCGGGGCCATCTTCTTGCCGTCGCTGGTGGCCACCCAGGCGTCGCCATTGTCATGGGCCAGGATGCTGTACGGGACGTGGGCGATGTCCTTCTGCACTTCGGCGTCGGTGAACTTGCGGCCGATCAGGCGCTTCACCGCATAGAAGGTGTTCTTCGGGTTGGTCACGGCCTGGCGCTTGGCCGAGGCGCCGACCAGGACTTCGCCGTCCTTGGTGTAGGCGACGATCGACGGGGTGGTGCGATCGCCTTCCGAATTCTCGATGACGCGGGCCTTGCCGCCGTCCATGATCGCCACGCACGAGTTGGTGGTGCCGAGGTCGATACCAATGATCTTGCCCATGGGGGAGACTCCTGAGGATGCTTGTTGGGGTCAGTCCGGCCGCTCGGCCGGTGGATGAATACGATGTGGGGGAGGCTCGTGGAACATTCAAGCCATCTCCCGAACGCTGTGTTCAGCGCCTGGAAAACCTTGCCAGGCATGGCCTGGCACGACCGGGACCGGGCATCGCCCGGCCCGGCCGATCAATCGGCGGCCACCACCACCAGCGCCGGCCGCAGCAGGCGCTCGTTGAGCAGGTAGCCCTTCTGGAACACGGTCACCACGCTGCCCGGGGCGGCGCCCGGGGTCGGCACCTGGCTGATCGCCTGGTGGTGTTCCGGGTTGAACGGCTGGCCGATCGGGTCCAGCAGGACCAGGCCATTGTCGGCGGCGACCTTCAGCAGCTGCTTGTAGGTCAGCTCCAGGCCTTCGCGCAGCGGATGCGGGTCGTCGCCCGCGGCCTTCAGGCCGGCATCCAGGCTGTCGAACACCGGCAGCAGCTCGCCCAGCAGCTTCTCGTTGGCGAACTTGCGGGCCTGCTCGATGTCACGGGCAACGCGCTTGCGCTGGTTCTCGAGGTCGGCGCGCTCACGCAGCGCATCGGCCTTGATCTGCTCGACTTCGGCGCGCAGGCGCTCCACTTCGTCGTTGACGCTGGCGGCGGCGGCCGCATCGGCGGCCGTCTGCTGGGATTCGATATCTGGATGTTCGTGGTTCATGTCTGGGTCCCTGGCGGTCAATCTCCGCCTCCACCCACCCTAGTGTGGGCGGGATGCTGCGTTTCAAGCGTCGGATGTTCCGGGAGTGCGCCCGGCCGGTGAAAAGGCCGCGCCGAGCACATCGGCGGTGGCCTGGACCAGCGGAATCATGCGGTCGTAGGCCATCCGCTTGGGGCCGATCACGCCCAGCACGCCCAGTACCTGGCCATTGGCGGTGTACGGGGCGGTGACCAGCGAGACCCCCTGCAGCGGCATCATCCCGGTCTCCTCGCCGATGAAGATGCGCACGCCCGGGGCCTGGATGGTCCGTTCCAGCAGCTGCAGGATCTCGCGCTTGCTGGAGAACAGCTCGAACAGCTCGCGCAGGCGCTCCAGGTCGGACAGGTCCTGCACCCCCATCAAGCGGGTCTGGCCGGCCACCAGCATGTCGTCAGCGGCCGGCTGCAGGGCCTGCTCGGCCAGTTCGATGCTGTGTGCCAGCAACTGCTCCAGTTCCGAACGGGCATCACGCAGCTCCAGCAGCAGACGGGTGCGGATCTCGGCCATCGGCAGGCCAGCGAAATGGGCATTGAGGTAGTTGGCGACCTGCTCCAGCTGGCCTGGCGCGAACTCCTGGCGGGTCTCGATGACGCGGTTCTGCACCTCGTTGTCGGCAAACACCAGGATCGCCAGCACCCGGCGCCCGTCCAGCGCCACGAAATCGATCTGGCGGAACGCGAACTGCTCGCGCCGCGGCGCGCTGACCACGCCGACGAAATGGCTCATCGCCGACAGCAGCTCCGAGGCGCTGCCGAGCAGGGCCTGGGTGCTGCCGCCGCCGGCCAGTTCCTGGCGCAACCGGGCCAGCTCGCCCTCGCCCGGCGGCTGCATCTGCAGCAGGCTGTCGACGAATACCCGGTAACCATGCGCGGTCGGGATGCGCCCGGCCGAGGTGTGCGGCGAGGCCAGCAGCCCCAGGTCTTCCAGGTCGCCGAGGATGTTGCGGATGGTGGCCGGGCTGACCTCCAGGCCAGCCACGCGCGCCAGCGTCTGCGAGCCGACCGGCTCACCGTCCTGGATGTAACGCGCGATCAGCGTGCGCAGCAGATGGCGCGCACGCGGGGCAAGCTGGTCGGGAGAACCGTGCATGGAATCAACCTGTGAGACACGGACACTAGATAATGGCGGCGCATCACCTTGGCAAGTCATTGGACCTCCCTCGCCCGCGTGCTAGCGTTGCGCGGCTGCTGATACCCCCTTACCCATGCTCAGACATCTTTCGATCAAGGATTTCGCCGTCGTCCGCGCCACCGAACTGGAGTTCGGGCCAGGCATGACCGTGGTTTCAGGCGAGACCGGCGCCGGCAAGTCGCTGATGGTCGACGCGCTGGGCTTCCTGTCCGGCCTGCGCGCCGACAGCGGCGTGGTCCGCCATGGCGCCGCGCGCGCCGAGCTTTCCGCCGAATTCGCGCTGGACCAGCTGCAGGCCGCGCGCCAGTGGCTGGCCGACAACGAGCTGGACGACGAGGAACAGTGCCAGCTGCGCCGCGTGATCCGCGCCGATGGCGGTTCGCGGGCGTGGATCAATGGCCGCCCGGTGACCCTGGCCCAGCTGGGCGACCTGGCCTCGCTGCTGGTGGAGATCCACGGCCAGCACGAACAGCAGGCCCTGCTGACGCGCCCGTCGCAGCTGGCCCTGCTGGATGCTTATGCCGGCAACGAGAACGAGCGCCGCCAGGTGCGTCGCGCCGCTGCGGCCTGGCAGGCCCTGGTCGACGAATCACTGGCGCTGTCGCAACAGGGCGACGTCAGTGACCGGATCGGCTTCCTGGAGCACCAGCTGCGCGAACTGGACCGCGAGGACCTGGAACCGGAGTCGATCGCCGCGCTCGGCGCCAGCCACCGCCGCCAGGCCCACGCCAGCGCCCTGCTGAGCGCCTGCCAGGCGGCCAGCAACCAGCTCAATGGCGACGACGGCAGTTCCGCGCTGGACCTGCTGCAGCAGGTGCGCCATGAGCTGTCGCGCCTGATCGAACACGACCCGCGCCTGGGCGAGGTGGACGGCCTGATCGAGAATGCCTCCATCCAGCTGCACGAAGCCCTGTCGCTGCTGGACCGGGTGCACGACGACCTTGATGCCGACCCGGAGCAGTTCGAGGAGAACGAGCGTCGCCTCGGCCGCCTGCACGACCTGGCCCGCAAGCACCGCGTGCCGATGGACGAGCTGGGCGCGCAGCGCGAGCGCATGCATGCCGAAGTGGAACAGCTGCGCGGCGCCGACGAACGCCTGCAGCGCCTGGCCGGCGAGATCGACAAGGCCGCCGCCGCCTGGCGCGTACAGGCCGAGGTGCTGACCGCCAGCCGTCGCAGCGCCGCTGCCGAACTGTCGGCCACCACCACCGGCATCATCGCCGAGCTCGGCATGGGCGGCGGCCAGTTCCTGATCGAGCTGGAACCGCAGGACGCCGGCAAGCCCGATCCGCAGGGTGCCGAACGCGTGGAATTCCTCGTCGCGGCCAACGCCGGCCAGCCGCCGCGCGCCCTGCGCAAGGTCGCCTCGGGCGGCGAACTGTCGCGCATCTCGCTGGCCATCGAAGTGGCCGCGCTGGACCTGGATGCAGTACCGACCATGGTGTTCGACGAAGTCGACTCCGGCATCGGTGGCGCGGTGGCGGACATCGTCGGCCAGAAGCTGCGCGCCCTTGGCGAGAAGCGCCAGGTGCTGTGCGTGACACACCTGCCGCAGGTCGCCTCCAAGGGCCATGCCCACTACCGGGTCAGCAAGGCGCCGGTGGACGGCATGACCCAGAGCGCAGTGGAGAAGCTGGACAGCAAGGCACGCGAGGAAGAACTGGCGCGCATGCTCGGCGGCGTGGAAGTGAGCAAGGAAGCGCGCGCCGCCGCACGCAAGCTGCTGCAGGTCTGAGGCCTGTTCGCGGTTATCCACGCATGGCGTGGATCTACAACGCGCGAGGTAGTACCGGCCGCTGGCCGGCAACGCAACACAGGTGAACGAAGATCATGAGGTTGCCGGCCAGCGGCCGGCACTACCCCCTGTGGCCGCGCCAGATCCACCGTTTCCACCAGAAAATCAAGGAAGGCGCGCACCCGCAGCGGCAGGTAGCCGCCCTGCCCCAGGAACACCGCATGCACCTCTTCCAGGTCACCGGGGTTGGCGTCTTCCAGCACCGGCAACAGGCGCCCGGCAGCGATGTCCTCCTGCACCTGGTAGGTCGCCAGCCGCGCCATGCCCAGCCCACCCAGCACCAGCTGGCGCAGCGCATCGCCGTTGCTGGCGCGAGCATTGCCACTGGGCAGCAGCATGCGTTCGCGACCGTCCTGCAACAGCGGCCAACCCTGCATCGCACGTGCGTGGCCGATGTCCAGCCGGTTGTGCGACTGCAGCTCCTCGGCGTTGCGCGGCAGGCCGTGCCGCTGCGCATAGGCCGGCGCGGCCACGATCATCATCCGCGTCGCGCCCAGCCGTCGCGCCACCAGGCTGGAGCTCTTCAGCGGGCCGGCCCGCACCGCCACGTCGGTGCGCTGCTCAAGCAGGTCGATCACCTCGTCGTTCAAGGTCAGATCCACCCCCACCTGCGGATTGCGCTCCAGGAATGCCGGCAGCAGCGGCAACAGGAAGTGCTGGCCGAACGGCACGTTGGAGTTGACCCGCAGCCGTCCGCGCGGCTCGGCATGGGCGCTGGCACAGCGCTCGGCCTCTTCCAGGTCGGCCAGCACGCGCAGGCCGCGCTCGTAGAACGCGCAGCCTTCCGGGGTCAGCTGCAGCTGGCGGGTGGAGCGTTGCAGCAGGCGCGTACCCAGCCGCTGCTCCAGCCGGGCCACCAGCTTGCTCACCGCTGATGGCGTCATGTCCAGGGTGCGTGCGGCGGCGGAGAAGCCACCGGTCTCGATCACCCGCACGAACACTTCCAGTTCGCCGGATCGGTTGATGTCAGGCCGCGCCATGATGATGAATCCGATTCATAGATGATTATCCATGCGCAGTCTAGTTCACAGATGAGCGGGAAATCACCATGGCGCTCCCTCCTCCCGGGATTGCCCGATGAACCGCTTCAACCAGCTCACCACCACCGCATTGATCGTCCTGTCCAGCGCAGCCAGCGCCGCCCCGGCCCCGCACTGGGTCGCCAGCTGGCAGGCCAGCCCGCAACCTGTCTGGGGCGCCGAATTCCTGTTCCCGACCCTGGTCCCGGCCACGCTGCAGGACCAGACGTTCCGGCAGACCGCGCGCATCAGCCTGGGCGGGCCCCGGCTGCGGGTGCGGCTGAGCAATGCCTACGGCACCCAGCCGCTGCGGATCGGGGCGGCCAGCGTGGCCGCACACGCGGGTGCCACCCCGCAGCCGCTCAGTTTCGACGGCCAGCCCGGCGTATCGATCGAGCCCGGTCAGGAACGGCTGAGCGATCCGCTGCCACTGGCCACGGAAGACCGCCAGGCGTTGCAGGTCAGTGTCTTTGTGCCGAGGCCGACGCCACTGCAGACCTTCCATTGGGAGGGCCGCCAGACCAGCTGGATCGCCGGCGCTGACCAGACCCGGGCACGCGACCTGCAGGGGGCCAGTTCCACTACCACCCGCCTGTTGCTGACCGGGATCGAGGTCGAGGCCGCCCACAGCGCACGCAGCGTGGTGGTGATCGGCGACTCGATTACCGATGGCGCCACCGCCAGCCTCGATCAGGACCAGCGCTGGACCGACCACCTGGCCGTACGCCTGGCTCCGCGCGGTGTAGCCGTGGTCAACGCCGGTATTTCCGGGGGGCGGCTGCTGCGCGATGGCATGGGCGAATCCGCCCTGGCCCGCTTCCGGCGTGACGTGCTGGATCAACCAGGCGTGGTCAGCGTAGTCGTGCTGATCGGCATCAATGACATCAGCTGGCCCGGCACCGCCTTCGCCCGGAACCAGGCCCGGCCCACGCTGGCCGAACTGCAGGCGGGGTATCGCACCCTGGCCGAACAGGCCCATCGACGGGGTCTACGCATCCTCGGTGCCACCCTGACGCCGTTCGCCGGCGCCCTGCCCGGCACGCCGCTGGACGACTACTACCAGCCGGAGAAGGAAGCACTGCGCCAACAGCTCAATGCCTGGCTGCGCAGCGACAGCCCGTTCGATGCGGTGATCGACCTGGATGCGGCGCTGCGTGACCCGTCCGACCCGTCACGGATGGCTGCCGCCTACGATTCAGGCGACCACCTGCACCCGGGCGATGCGGGCAACCGGGCGATGGCCGAGGCGGTGGATCTGGAGGTGTTGCTGGGTGCATCCGAAACCCCTGGGGTCAGAGCCCTTTCCCAGGGGAAAGGGCTCTGACCCCACCCAATGAAAAACCCCGGGCAAGCCCGGGGTTTCGTCGCATCCAGCTGGCTGGAACGGCTTACTTGCGCTTCTTGCGCACGTACAGCACCAGCGAGTGCTCTTCCAGCTCGTAGCCGTGGTCGGCCGCGATCTTGCGCTGCAGCTCTTCGATCTCGTGGCTTTCGAACTCGATGATCTTGCCGCTGTCCACGTCGACCATGTGGTCGTGGTGGCCGCCACGGTCCAGCTCGTAGACGGCCTGGCCGCCTTCGAAATTGTGCTTGAGCACGAGGCCGGCGGCCTCGAACTGGGTCAGCACCCGGTACACCGTGGCCAGGCCGATCTCGTCGCCGTGCTCCAGCAGCTGGCGGTAGATGTCTTCGGCGGTCATGTGGTGCTGGGCATTGCGCTGCTCGAGCAGCGCCAGGATCCGCATCCGCGGATGGGTCACCTTCAGGCCGACTTTACGCAGGTCGTGGGTTTCCATAGGTCTCCGTTCATTGGCGATTTAGCGCCAGCTGCCTCGGATTGGGTCGCGGTGGCACGCCGGGAGTGTATCATCGGTTTGATTTCCCCAACCGCCAGTCCCGATGCGCAATCTCCTGTTGGTCGCCGCCGTCGCCCTGTCCACCACCGGGTGCGGCATCATCTACAAGCAACCCATCTATCAGGGCAACCTGATCCGGGAAGATGCCGTGGCCAAGCTGCAGGTCGGGCAGAGCAAGCAGCAGGTCACTGCGCTGCTGGGCACCCCGTCCATTCCAGACCCGTTCCACGCCCAGCGCTGGGACTACACCTCCAGCCAGCGCGTGAACCGCCTGGGCCGTACCGAGGTGAAGAACTTCACCGTGTTCTTCGACAATGACAACGTGACCCGCTGGGAAGGCGATTACTTCCCGGGCAACGACAAGGCCCTGGCCCAGCAGACCGTGCGCCAGTTCGGCCGCAACCTGCCGAAGGACAAGAAGAAGAAGGGCCGCTGAGGCCCCCTGCCCGTCCTCGCGGACGGGTCGCGGGAATCAACCGCCGAGCGCGCGTCGCCGGCGGTTGTCCTTGGGGTCGGCCAGCAACGGGCGTAGCAGTTCGATACGGTCGCCATCCAACAAGGCCTGCTGCGGACGTGCCAATACGCCATGCACGGCCACCGCCGGGCAGTCGGCAGTGCCGTCCAGCGCGGCAGCAGCAATGGCATCGGCCACGGTCGCGCCCTCGTCCAGCTGCAGCCGGCACGACAGCACCCGCTGCGGCCAGGCCAGCACCACCTCGACCTCGATCATCGCTCAGGCCTCGTCGGCGACGCGGACGAAATCATTGACCATCCGATCGGCCAATCCCTGGAAGCCGATCGCCAGGGCCGGACCGAGCAGGCGCGAGCTGGGTTCGAATTCCAGGGTGAGGGTGACCTTGCAGGCATCTTCGGCCAGCGCATGGAATTCCCAGCGACCGTGCAACTGCTTGAACGGGCCGTCGCGCAGCTGCATATCGATGCTGTGCGGGCGCTGCAGGGTGTTCTCCGTCTGGAACCAGGTGCTGAACGAACCCAGGCCCAGGTCCAGGCGCGCCACCAGGCGGTCCTCGCCCTGCTCCAGGATCTGGGCAGCCGAGCACCAGCGGAAGCGGCGCGGATAGGCCTGGACGTCGTTGACCAGGTCGAACATGCGCGCGGCCGAATGTTCGACCAGGGCGCTGCGGCGGATAGTAGGCATGAATACAGGACGTTTCGGCAATCGACCGGGCGGGCCCGAATCGGAGACAATACGGAAATGAGCAAGAACAGCGGCAAGGATAAAGCAAAGAGCGCGACGGCCAACAAAACCATCGCGTTGAACAAGCGTGCCCGCCACGAGTACCACATCGAAGAGCGCTTCGAGGCCGGCCTGGCCCTGCAGGGCTGGGAGGTGAAGTCGATCCGTGCTGGCCGCGGCAACATCATCGACGCCTACGCCTATGTGAAGCACGGCGAGATCTTCCTGATCGGCGCGCAGATCACCCCGTTGATCCAGGCCTCGACCCATGTGGTGGCCAATGACCGGCGCGAGCGCAAACTGCTGCTGCACCGGAGCGAGATCGACAAGCTGGTCGGCAAGGTCGAGCGCGATGGCTATACGATCGTGCCGACGGCGATGTACTGGAGCAAGAACAAGATCAAGCTCGAAGTCGCGCTGGCCAAGGGCAAGCAGACCCACGACAAGCGCGATGCCGCCAAGGACCGCGACTGGGCGATCGAGAAACAGCGTGTGATGCGTCGCGGGAACCGCGACGCATAAGGCGGCTGCACACGACCATGTAGAGTCGAGCCATGCTCGACTGCCTTGGCTTTCTGTAGAGCCGAGCCATGCTCGGCTTCGGTAAGAAAAGCAGTCGAGCATGGCTCGACGCTACAAAAGGCAGGTCACCCCGCCAGCATGCCCTGCCTGCGCATCCGCGGCGCCAGCGCCGCGTGCATCACTGCCAGGTGCATCACCACCGCCAGTTCCGGCGCATAACGGTCATCGCCCGCCCGCCACTTCCGGGCCAGTTCGGCCGCATCGGCCGGCAGCAGCGCCAGCAACTGGGCGTCATCCAGCGAATCCGCCGCGCCCTGCAGCTGTCGGGCCATCTGCCGCGACTGCCAGACGTGCACACCGATACTGAGACTGGCCAGCGACATCAGGACCACGGCCAATCCGTGCTCGAACCACTGCGACAGCACTTCCGGCCCCCATAGCAGGGCCGCCAGCACCGCCAGACCCGGCAGGCGCCACCCCAGCCAATGGATGCGGCCGCGCTGCGACCAATGCACCACCACCGCGCTGGCCACCAACGCGGCGGCGGCGGTGGCCGGCAGCTCGGTCAGCCACGTGGCCGCCAGCAGCACCGCCAGCACCGCCCAGACCCAGCCGGGCGGCAGCGCACGCCGCTGGTAGTCGGCACCGACCGGCCCGATCAGCTGTCGCAGGCTGCGTTGTTGGCTTGCATCGGTCACCCACAGTCTCCGTGTCTGTCCTGGCCCGGATGGTCGTCGCCAGTGTGTCGCAAATTCGTGCCAATGACGTTACCAATCCGCTATGGCGGTGGCTCTACGACTTACTGCGGATTGCCGGGGTGACTGTTCAGCTGTTTTACCGTAGCATTGCAACCGTTGGGCAGGCCCCGACCGTGGCGACACGGGAATGGCCCTGTACCTTGCAGCGCTGTAGAAACCGGGGGTGCATTGGTTTCGACGGGGGTTGTGAAGTCGCCTGGCGCATGCCGAGGGGGTAGCTTTCCTCGTAAATCCAGCTGCAAAACTCTAGTTGCCAACGACGACAACTACGCTCTGGCCGCTTAAGGCCTAAGCCTCGAAACCGCTTGTGTCCATGCTCGCGGTGTAGAGTCACTATCATGGAATCGCGCTGGGTGGCTGCCTGTCAGTCCGGCACTAGAACACAACAGGCTGGTTCCCGGATGCGCTTTGCGCACCGTGCTGTTCGGGGACGAGATCCAACGGTGAGCTAAGCATGTAGTGCTGGGGATGGAGTGCCTTCGGACGGCGGTTCAATTCCGCCCACCTCCACCAACTGCTTGCAAAATCTATCACTAAGTGGCTGATTTTGCAAGGGTTTTGGCATCGGAGTGATACACGAACTGAGCCTGTCTGCAGGTATCAAAGTAGGTATCACTCCGTGCCAAAGCCATTTTTTCTGCGCAGACCGAGCGGGCTATACGTCCGTTTTTTTGTGCCTACGGATCTGCAGCCTCTTGTCGGCTCCCGTTATCTGGTGCGACGCCTGCCCCCTGCTTCAATCGATCTGATGCGGCTTACAGCGGCGAGCGCCGCTGTGGCACTCTCTCAGGCATTCGACCGCATGAGACGCAGTCCAATGACCGAGAAGGATCGGGACGCCCTGCTGAGAGCGTTGGCCGGAACCATTGACCGCTGGACCGGCAACATCGAGCTGCCCAACGGCACCAAACTGACTGACCTCCAGGTCAATGGCCAGGATGATGCCCAAGCACTGCTCCACACCATCAATGGCTTGTCCTCCACCCAATTTGCAACTCGCGGCGCCGCACTGCCCTCGATCATCGAGCCAGTCCCAAACGACAGCCTCGCTACGCGAATTGACTTGTATCTGCAGGATCTGAGGAATGCGAAGACCTCTAGCGGCAACCTGCTGGACAGCGAAAATACGCTGACAATCTTCAAGGAAATTG
Organism: Stenotrophomonas sp. GD03794; assembly: GCF_029842145.1. Taxonomy (NCBI): domain Bacteria; kingdom Pseudomonadati; phylum Pseudomonadota; class Gammaproteobacteria; order Lysobacterales; family Lysobacteraceae; genus Stenotrophomonas; species Stenotrophomonas sp. GD03794. The sequence continues at coordinate 26,321 of NZ_JAOCFV010000041.1, read as the reverse complement.
CTGGCCCAGATGTTCCAATGTCGCAGCTGAGCCAGACGCATGTGCGTGCGTTTCTTAGTGGGCTTCACGACTGGCCCAGCAACGCAAGGAAAAAGACAGCCTACAAGGACCTGTCAGCGCTTCAAATCATCGCCATGGTCAAGTGACGCGCACCGAACGGCCTGGCGACTTCCTACGCTATGCCTAGGTGCCAGCAAGGAAGACCCTAATGGCAAGCCTCGCCTACGACCTCCTGATGGCATTGATTCCCGGCACGGCCGCTGGATACTACTCGGGCTTGCTGATGGCCAAGCTCTCAAAGTTCAATGCGCTGAAATACGAGGCACTTCGAGCTATTCGATCAATCAACTACATGGGCGATGCCAGTAACACACAGATCATCAGTTCAGATAAGAGTGAAGAGCTTCACCTGATAGCATCCGAGCTCTTCCTTCTCAAGCACAAGCGCGCCGGAGTTTCTTTGATGGAAGTTAACAATGAGCTTCTAAATTCAATAGCAGCATGCAAGCACTCGGCGTATCCCGTCGATACCTTCATAAAGCAGATCAGTGACTGGCAAGCCCGAATTCGCGCCCTGAAGGTAGGGCGACGCTTCTTCCTTCCTTGGGGTCAGATCTGATGTCTCTTTGAACCAGCATTGAAAAATTCACCGGCGCCCGAAAATTCTCGGCGCGCTCCGTTTTTCTGCTGAAGAACTCCAAGTGCTCTTTTACCGACAAGGCCACCTCCGGCATCTAATTCAGGACACATCCTCCTGCTGACTCAGGACACTATGGGCCCGCTGTTTTGCCTCGGTCTTTGCTTCTAACCGCCGACCGACCGAGGCAAAGTCTCCCCCGACCCACAATAAGCGAGTCTGGGGACCTTTGCCGGGTCGGTCTACTCTTGCCTGGGCAGAGGACCATCGTCGGCGCTGTGATCACTGTCAATGCACAGCTACGGCAGGTTCACGCCTGACATGGCGCCGGGGCTGGGGTCCTGCCACCAGCATTCACTGGCGTCTCTCCCATGGGCTTTGACCCGTGATCAGGCTGTCGCCTGACGCTATCCAATCTTGCCCTTCGCATACATGGCCAACCCGAGACGGGGCACACAATCCAAGACCAGCTAGGGAACCCATGCCTTGGAACCTCCGCGACGCAGAAGCCATGCTGCCGGATGTGGACGTATTCCTCCACGGTTCAAGGCCGCCACCCGCGTCCTACGGATAGCCCCGGATTGTCACCGGGCGCGAACTAATCGGACCTCCGTGCGATAGCCATTGCTTCTAGCTGGGTTGCGAGGGGTTGCGCTCTTCCCGATGTCGGCTATGTTGTTGCTTGGGGCCGATGCCTGGGCGTGTAGAGCTGCTTTCTACCTACTCGCAGCCGTTGCTGTTAACAACGCGCTGCCGCTAAAAAACAGCATGAGGCCAACGCCAATTCTGTCAATGCCCCCGAAGAATATTCGGGGGCATTGTTTTCCAGCTCCAGAGGCATGAAACGTCAATCGCGCCTTAACTATCCGGGGGGCAGCTCTGCCATAAAAAAGGCCCCAGTGCACAGGGGCCAACCCGATGAAAATGAAAAGAGGAAGGAATTTGCTATTAACCAGGATGAAACACGAGAATTGCCGGGACGCGCGCGTTGATTAAGACACCGCAGGCAGCTCGGAAGCTACCGCCAGCACTCTTCGGATCTTGTAAATCATTGGACCATCGTTGGCGGGTCTACAGTTACTCTGCCACAGCAAGACCCGCCACCGCCGCCGGTACCGCCACCAATCCATCCACCACCACCACCACCGCCACCGCCACCGCCACCGCCTCGTGCGGGGGGCGGAAGGATGTTCGACACTTCCTTGCCGGAGTCGAATTGCTCACCGCGCCAAGTATACTCAACACAGGAAATGCCATTGCAGACGGTAACGATGTCGCCCACCAGAATTCGGTCGGGCCGTGAGACATTCCAGACTTTCCCTCTTGTGGGGTTGCGACGATCTATCTCATCGGCAAGAAGTTTACTTGTCCCCTCATCTGGATTTGGAGTGCTTAAAGTGCAACCTATAGCGCACTGAATTACTCCTGGGTGTTTTCTCGCCAGGAGGTCTCCAGATGCCAGCAGCAGCGCGACCCCGAACAGCGTGGAAATGGACGCATTGCTAACACGGAAAATACCCCCCACACTCATGGCTTGCATAGATCATCCTTTATCATGGGACACAACAGTTATGGAAGATTTTTTCAGACAACGCTAGCGCATCGGCTCGCTCCCTACTGCTGAGATCGCTCTCCGCTTTGATAACGTCGTCGCTGGTGTAAAGTCGAGGATTGATGCGACTAAGCACACGGGTATAGGCCGTTGCTGCGACCGGGTCTCTTTCTCGGGTCCGCCCATAGGTGTAGGCTCTTTTTAAACTTCCCAGCGCGGCAAAATTTCCTTGGCTTTCCATCTCATTGAGATATCTAGATGAATTCTCTTTCCATTGAGCAAGCTTCTCTGGATCATGAATAACGTCATCGAGCGATCCGATAACTTCCTGTGGCGATACTGAATAAGCGAGCATCGCCTCCTGCGACCCCATGGCCGCGGCCTTTGAGAGCCAATCGGCCCGGTAAATTTTTTGATCCAGCACCAATGATTCACACTCCTTGAGAAGCCGCTCTGATCTTTCAAGGAACCAACCGCCTGATCCGAGACTCGAGGCAGAATCGGCCAACTCGTCGGCCCGATCTGATGTGAAGGTTCGGCACTGATCAATGGTTAGATATATTTCGTAGGTTGCCGTGGCGTCGCCCGATTCGGATCGTTGAATCAACTGCTTAACATGGGCCAGTGCGTCGCCGGGAGGACGGAATTCACGACCACGGATGATCTCGTAGGCTTTAGGGCCCAGAGCCTTATATGATCCGGGCGGGATCTTTTTCTCCAGTTCCAATTTACGTGCGCTTGTTGCGGGAAAGGCGGGTGAATCGCCCCTTCCAATTGGTGCATTCTCTTGGACCTCCTTCTCCTCAGATTTTCGCTGCGCATCATTTGCTTGCAGTCGGTGGCCGAAAACTGCACCAATCACGACAGCCCCTGCTGCTGCGGCTACAAAGATTCCAATTAGCTTCTTCTTCATCTATCGATCTCACTTCTCCGTCGAAACGGAACAATTACAAGGGAAGGAAGGCAAGGTTCTAGGTCTTCCGCCGCCTTGTACAGAGCAAAAACGCTGAACGAAGCGCATCACCCCCGGTGCAACCCGAGGCCATATTCATCATTCATTCATAATTTTGCGTGGAGCTGAGAAAGCGCGTGCCACTTCACTTGGTGCTCGGCCACCCAAGGATCCTAGGTATCAGAGGCAAGGCCCGCGCTGTTTGCCTTGGCTCACCTGCTGCCCGCTCCTTGTCAGTTGCTCCGTAAGCGTGCGCGTTGGGGTCGTTCCAGGGCGCTGCGATTTGTGCGGCTGTGCTGTATCGGCAGTGATGGGATAGCGCTTCAGCATTGATGCTGCGAGCTTATCCAAAGCTTCTACACTCGTAGCTGCCTGTGCCGCATACTTCACCTGTGCTGCCAGGCCTGTCGCTAGACGCGCAGCATCGCGCCGCGTCCGGCGTCGCTCAATGCGCTCTTCACCACTCCGACGCCGCTGCGCCCAATCGCGCCTGCTACCGCTCCAGAGCGACGGCTTGGGATTCTTCCTCTCCCATGTCTCCAATTTCATTTTGGCTTCCGTGAGTGAAATGTCTGCCTTAACTTCGGCCTGTAACCTGCGCTCCCATCGAGTGGTGTCACGAGCCACCTGTTTCAATGAACTGTGAAGCTCGCGCATATCGTTTCGATATGACGCCCTCTGGGGGTAGGCGCCCGCCCTGCTCGACATGTCAAAGAGCTTGGCGACCGTCGAAAGGCTCCGCCGAACGGTCGCATCTATACCCTCCAGCCACACCCGCCTTGCTTCCATCTCCAGCTGCTCTATTTCGGCTTCGTAACGAGCCATGGCCTCGTCTGCTTGCTTGTTCGCAACCTTGCTACGAAGGCGGCTAGCCGCCTTCATCAAGGCTGGCTTGAGACTTGGCGGAAAGCGCGAGGCGCCCGACCCCATTCGCCCAGCGCGGTGCGCTACTGATACTGGTCCTGTTCGCGCTCGTGGGGGCGCCACCGCAAACTGCCCGAGGTGTGGTTGCCGCACTTCTTTTCCAACCGCTGCAAGCCTCTCACGTTGAGCTGCTTCTTGCGTATGGGAGCGTGGCGTCGCCATCACCCTTCCCTCTTTCTCCAAGCGTTCCAGGTAGTCGCGCAGTTCAACGCGATTGGCGTTTTGGATTTGGTTGTTTACCGTGCCCCGCTCGCTATCTTCACCCCTCCTACGCATCGCGGTTGCTGCCTTACCCTCGTGCTGGGCGGCTTCACGAGCCAACACGGCTGCGAACCCAATATGGCCATCAGCTTCGGCGGCATGCGCTTGCTTAGCCAGACTGCGATGATCGACACGTTCAGCGACCTGTGCTCGTTCCAGATGCGAATTGATACGTTCAGCAACCGCTTCACGAAGAATGCGGATAGCCTCCGGACCTGCACCACCACGCGCATCAAATTCAGCACATGCACGTGCACCCAGGCCTTCAGGACCGATCTGACGCGGTGTCATCAGGAGATGCACATGATGATTGCGCTCATCCCCCTTCTTATCGGGCTCATGGACTGCAACAAGCACCGCAACCTGATAGCGGTCAACCAACATCTGACCCAGATCGCACGCGAGCGCACGACGCTGCGCTTCGTTCAGTTCTGCAGGCAGAGCAACTTCAAGCTCTCGCGCCGTCCTGGCGTTTAGCCGGGTCTCGGCCATTTCCGAGCGATTGAAACAGGCGACCGGATCTCGCGCCCATTCGGGGGCATTTTGCGGAGCCAACATATCAACCGAGGCAACGCCACTGCGCCTTGTGTAGTCGTGTTTGATACCGGTCAACTCGTCATTAATCACAATGCCCGCACGATACGCCGCAGCGGCAGTAGAGGAATGACCCTTGCCGCGCGAAAAGGCTTTGACGGTGGCGTGATGAATGGCCATTTCGATTTTTGTCCTTGCTCCTATTCTTGTTTTTGGCGACGCCCCCAAGGGGGCTAGCATCGGGGCGGCCTGCGAAGCGGGCCGGGGTCTGGGGCGGAGCCCCGGCGCACGGTTTCCCGCAGGGAAACCATAAGTGCGCTCCTGCTTTGATCCTTGCCGCCACTATTCGTGACGGCTTCGGGCAAGAGACCGGGGCTCGCTTCGCTCGCGTTTCCCGCTGGGGCTGGCTCGCTCTCGCTCGCCTGTGCCCCTCTAATTCAGGATGACAGGGAATTGCAATATGACAAGTCGATGACTTGCCAATAGCCGATTTTCTGTTTGCATGAGGTGTAGGACATTACGAGAACTCAACAATGGCAACACGCTCTATACAAGAACAAATCACCGCCGCTACTGAGCGTCTCGCAAAATTGAAAGCACGGGAGATGCTGGCCGAGCAAAGATCAAAAGCAAAGACAAGAGCTAGCGAACGCAAAGCAGACGCGCACCGCAAGATTCTCCTGGGCGGCGCGGTCATCGCCGCTGGGGCTGATTCACTGGATGAGACTGAGCTTGTTGGCCTACTACTTGGGTATCGAGAGCACATCTCAAAGCCGGCCTTCGTTCAACAACGAAATGAGATGCGCACGCGCGGGCGAATGCATCTAGCCGAGCGAGAAGCATCCCGCGCAAAGAAGCGCTAACCATGAAGCCATCAAGCCGCCCACATCCGCAACGTGGCATCTCATTGATCGAGCTGATGTTTACGGCGAGTGCTATGACACTTCTTTCCGGTGCGGCTTTCGCTATCTATCATTCATCGGCAAACAACGCAGATGTTCGCGCAGAACAAGCGAATATTCACACCATCGCTCGCAATGCAGACATGACGTATGGAGCGCTCGGCTCCTATGCGGGACTGACAACCGCTCAGGCTATTGCCGACCGCGTTCCACCCGTTTCAATGAACTCTGGCGTTGGCCTAACGAGCCGATGGGCGCAACCCGTTATTCTTGAGCCTGCCACTATTGATGACCGCCCCAACGCAGGGTTGAAGATTGTTTACCACGCGGTTCCAACGCGTGCGTGCCTAAAGCTAGCTGCTGCGGCGAGTGGAGGCATGTATGACCTCGAAATAGACGACACATCGGTCTTCAATCGCGGCAATAATCATCGTCCGACCCAATTGGACATCCAGGCCGCGACTCAACGATGCAGGAATCCAGCACGGCTCGCGTTCACATACTACGGCGGCGCTACTGGCCTGTCTGCGCAAGTTCTCACACCCGTTGCACTGCCACCGCCCCCTCCAACATCAGCTCCGCCACCACCGGCCCCGGTGGTGGCGCCACCGCCCGTAGCTGTTACTCCACCTGCTCCATCTCCTGGCTGCGGAGCGGCTCCCACGGCTCCAGCCACAGGAACGGCACCTGCGGGTCAAACGTGTTCGTTTATTTGGAATTCGGTAGCTGCTCCTGCTTGCTGGTCTCCGCTGGCGTTATGCGTGCCAATCGCCGCTCAACCTCCAATTCCAACCGCACCACCGGCGCCACCCGCCGTCACTCTTCCTATTGTCCCTCCCGTCATCACACCCGCCTGCTCAGCGCCATTACCGTTGAGCGAAAGCGCGGCGCAAACGGGCGTTTGTCCTTCAGGCACTCTCACCATCAGTGGCGCCACTTCTTTTCCGCAGACCCGCACCCGCACTACGACGTATTCATGCCCCGACCCGTTCGCAAGCCCAATCGCGCTGACGGGACCATGGTCAGCCTGGTTACCGGCAGCAGCGAGTATCTGTGCTCCCGCATGCACGTCTGCGCCGCCAACCAGCGTTGCAATCACGCGCGCCGCGCCAGCAGAGAGCCAGAACGTGGGTTGCCCGGCTGGGCAGGCAGGTCAGCACTGGCAACAACGCAACCGCATTGAGAACGGCACGCGCACCACGTCCTGGTCCTGCCCGGCCGCGACCGGGTCCCCGGTGTCGAGCACCTCAGAGAGCTGGAGTGGCACCTACACGGCATCCAGTGGCTGGGTTACCACCTCCAACACCTGCACGCCTCCGGCAAGAACCTATCCGACCTACACCGGAAAATCGTGGATTTCCTGGGGCGACGGTGGGCTTTACGGCTGGGGCGTGTTCTGCTCGGTGTCGCAGTTCCTCGCTGACCAATTTCACTGCACGCAGAGCGTTAATACCAACGATGACGCGACGTTTTCGGGCGGCCTCGCGAGGCCTCAAGAACAGACATTGACGCCAGAGCGCCGGACCTGCGTCGCCGCACTTAAACAGAAACTGACTCCAATGCCTGGATTTGGTTCCCCAAGCACCGGACCAGTCAATTGGCCAACAGAGTGCGCCTGTGATGTGGTCGGGAATGGCTCGGCGTTCTACTGGCAAACCGTGGGCGCATCGGACTGGTCAGCCTTCGAGTTCCAATGCCAGTAAACGGCCATTGGTTCACTCCGTGGAGAGGGAGACCAGGCCAAGCCGCGCCAAGCCAAAAAAGCAAAGCCCCCGCGTGAGCGAGGGCTTTGGGTATCGGCGGGCAAAGCAATTTCTCTAATTTTTCTAAGCTGCCCATAGGGCAGTGAACTGCCGACGTTCCAAATCTAAGGCAGCTCAAGGCGTTGTCAAGCCATCGACCTGCATCACTCCGTGGAGAGGAAGACCGGGCCAAGGCGCTCGGTCTTTCCGTTGACCAGATGCAGCAACTGCCCGCCAGCAATCAGCCAACCGTCTCCGTTAGCGCGGTCGGCTCTGCTAAACCCTACTGCTCCGTCGTTGCGCAGGGTCGGGGCCCCGGCATTGCCGTCCTTGTAGAAATGGCTCCACGCCCTGGCGGCCGGTGTCATCGTCAGCACCTTCTGCCAAGGATGGCTGTGGATGGTTTCGCCGGTGAAAGCAGAACCTTCCATCACCTCGCTGGTCCGTATGGCACAGCCGTGTGGCACACCATCTGTGTAGAGGCGCAGGGAAAAACGCTGGCCGTCGCTGGCAATCGCGCCACAGGCCTCGTTCCCGCTCTGGCGGGTGTAGTCATGAAGCACTCGCCCGGTGCGCCGGAGGAAGTCCGGTAAAGCCTCGCCGGGTTCGCTGACATGGTCGCCCAGATGCTGGCGCTCCCAACCCTGTTTGGTTCCGGCGGGCGGAACTGAACCGGCCTGCGCCACGGCCTCACCACACGCTCCAAGCCAAATGGTCAACACCACCATCACCGATGCAATGCGCACAACTGCTCCTAAGCAGTTGTGCTTTGCACCTCGGCCCCATGCCGGGTATCATCAGAGGCATCAAAATTTGCACCTTTTGGAAGCCAAATATCTTTTGCTTTCAATAGGTTGCAAATAGGCGCAAATGGCTCCGCCCACCTCCACCAACGAACGGTTCGTCAAGGACCGGAGAAGCCCGGAAACCCCCGCATCACAAGGGTTTCCGGGCTTTTTTCTTGTCCGCAGCAGACCGGGGCAATCCGTTTCAATCCATGAGACGGTGGGGGTATATCAGGGGGTATCCGACCGCACCCACTGAAGCGATACCCCCAATGCCTCTGACCGACGCAGCCATCAGGCGCGCCAAGCCGCAGAAGATCACCGACGGCGGCGGCCTGTACCTGTACCTCTACCTCACCCCGACCGATGCACGCAGCGGGCGCTGGAAGTACCGCATCGCGGGCAAGGAGAAGCTGCCGTCGATTGGCCTGTAGCCGGACCAATTTCTGAATCGGTTGCCCGCCTCCAGCTGGTCAATCCCTACGACCATTGCACCAGCTTCGGTCGCTCTCACGCACCCTCCCACTTCACGCCCGGCGGGAGGTCTGCACTTCGTTAGCCGGGGAGATCCAGTACCCGACCCCGTCGTTGCACACCACGGCATAGTTCAGCTCGAAAGTGACGTCTTTGGCCCAGACTGGCCGGACAATGTCGCTAAAATTCATGATCTCCGACATCAATTCTGACCCAAGGCGCGCCTACTAATTGGGCTGCAGAACAATTTGGTGTCGCCTTCGACCACATCCACCCTGCCGCCCCAACGAGGATTCAGCACTAAAGTCGCTGCATCTCGAATTCCATCGAGCATCGTAGAACTGGAACTCGCCCCATATTCTGAAGCCATCGCTGCGGAGATTTCAGATCATTTTTTTGGCGAAGTTCACGTCTCGGCGGCGGCGCTGCGAGAAACGAAATCTCACAACACGGTTGACAGGTCCAGAGGGGGCTCGCAAGGATGACCACCCCAACAACGGGGAAACAAGGATTCCATATCCGTGATCTAAATAGAACTGAAGTTGCAGAGATTTCGGGTGGTTCGGGTAGCATTCAATTCCAGATTGGTCGGAGCAACGGCACTCACGTGCGCGGAAACTCCGAGAAAATCGGAGAAATGGCGTACCGCTATGGCCGAATCGCACCATTCAGTGGAATCGGCGCTGCAGGGATGATCTGGAAGCACATCATGATGAAGTGATGCAGTAACCAAAGCCCCGACCTGAGTCGGGGCCTGGAACATGGGAACAACATTTGTGATCAACAAGATAGCGCTCTGGAAGCCTCGCCCCATCGCAGAAAACAAAATATTCGCGGCGGCGATCGCAATAGTCAGCGTCGGTGCGGCGCAAGGAATTCTAAACCATTTCGACGTTTTCGGATCGAAAGCCATGACCGAACTTCTAGCCTTCCTTGTCTGCGTTTGGCTTTTCCCCAATGAGCCGGGGAGAAAGTGGACATTCCCCCTTGGATTGAGCTTGGTGACTATCGGGCTATTGGGAGGGGCAATTTGGGTTTTTTTCATTGGATTCCCCCAGAGGCACGAAACCAACTTCCCCCTCCTATCGGACGTGCCCTTGAAGTTCTATATCCTCGGTCTAGTGACAAGCTGCATCGTAGCTCCACTATTTGAGGAGAAGACTGTGAGGCATCTCCTTTGGGATGGAGCCTCCCATTACTTTGGGAAACTGGCAGCCACCATCGGCGTAAGCGCGCTATTTGCAGCGGTTCATGTCGATGGAATGATTTCGGCCTTCCTCGTCTCGGTAACCCTCTGCATCGGAACGCAATTCTTCAATCTCAACTCAGCGCAGCGATCAATAATTCACGGCATCATCAATTTATCTATGCTGCATTGGGTTCTTCTGTATCCGACACTCCGTGAATCTATTCAGTCAACCTTTGGTTCGTCATCGTAACCACAGGAGCGGGGTTGGCGCTTTTTTAGAATAATTTATCGCTAAAGCATGGGGAACGGGAACCATCAATTGCCTCCCCTGCTTCTGCCCGCTTGGCGATTCTGACAGCACCATCGCTTTGCGTCTCCGCTGCCTTCTCTTTCCATCCCAAGATCACATTATTGAGGGTCTAGCCCATTGAAGTCGTGATTCAATCCGAGGCAGCTGAATGCGGGCTCGCCTGCCTGGCCATGGTCGCCTCGCATCATGGCAACACTCTCGCAGCGCCTTGACGGGGAACCAGAAGGACGGCGACACGAAGCAGTCTCTATATCGAGTCCTGGTCTCGTTGGATCAGCAGGGAGTGCTGGCATACGGGAGGATGGAGCCGCTTCGCCCTGGCATGCAACTCGAGGCAGATATCATGGGGGAGCGTCGCAAGCTTTATGAATGGCTGCTGGAACCGCTCTATTCTGTGTCCGGAAGGCTGAAGGGCTAGTACGCGATGGCTCGATTGGACCGGCAGCAGTAAACGGTTCGTCACGAACCGAAGAAGCCCTGAAATTCCACCAGCGTGGGTTTCCGGGCTTTTTCATTTCCCGACCAGCTTCGCTGTGAAACTCCCTGAAAAGGCGCCACATAGATCGAAGTCCGACAGGACATGTCGGCATCGGTCATCTTCTCTCGCTTTCGACATCACTAAACCACTTCAGAAATTTCCTACCCTCTCCTTGGGGGGGATGTGTCCGCGAAGCCGTTCGTCCTTGGTCGCCATCAAAAGGAGACCACGGGACACCTGCACCCTTCACATCCAAGCCGAGCCCGAAGGGCACGGCCTGTTCGACACATCTTCCACAAAGGAACTGTATCCATGCGTACGTCGCTTCGGGTTTCCCTTGCCAGCGCCATCACCCTGGTCCTGGCCAGCGCCCCCGCCTTCGCCCAACCCACCGAACGGGTATGGACGCGAGGCATGGCCAGCAACGAGCAGTACAGCAGTTTCATCGTCAAGTACCGGGACGGCAGCAGCAAGCGCGTCTCCGCCACCACCGCGCAGGATGCGCTGAAGAAACGCCTCGGCGTCCAGCAGCGCAGCAAGCGTTCGATCGGAAGCGCACCGCCAGCAGCCGCGTCCGTAACCCATCAACGCCGCATGGGCGGCGGGGCCGACGTCGTTACTACGGACAAGCCACTGGACCTCCCGGAAGCGCAGATCCTGATGCAGCGCATCGCCGACGATCCGGATGTCGAGTATGTGCAGCCGAACTACATGATGAGCGCATTCGCCACACCGAACGACCCACGCTACGGCGAGCAGTGGCACTACAGCAATCCGACCAGTGGCGCGCGCCTGCCCGGCGCGTGGGATCGCTCCACTGGCCAGGGCGTGGTGGTGGCTGTGGTCGATTCGGGCTACCTCAACAACAACGACCTGCAGGCCAACCTGCTGCCGGGCTACGACATGATCTCGTCGACCCGTCCGTTCAGTGATTGGCAGTGCATCATCGGCGGAATGAATCCCGGCTGTGGCGGATCCGACGATGGCGATGGACGCGACGCCGATGCCTTCGATGCCTCGGGCATCGCACACGGCACCCACGTCGCCGGAACGGTCGCTGCGGTGACCAACAACCAGATCGGCGTGGCCGGCGTGGCCTACAACGCGAAGGTCGTGCCGGTACGCGTACTCGGCAACCAGGGCAATGGCGGTTCCGCCGACATCATCGATGGCATGCTCTGGAGTGCCGGTATCAACGTGCCCAACGTCCCGGCCAATGCGAACCCGGCCGAAGTCATCAATCTCAGCCTGGGCGGCCGCCGCGCCTGCTCGCCGGCCGAGCAGGATGCAATCGACGACATCACCGCGCAGGGCACGATCGTGGTGGTCGCCGCCGGCAACAGCAATCTGGATGTGTCCGAGTTTGCTCCGGCGAACTGCAAGGGCGTGATCGCGGTGGCTGCCAACGATCAGGGCGGGCGACGCGCGTTCTACTCCAACTATGGCGCAGGCATCCATATCACCGCACCCGGTGGTGAAACCTGGTCCTGCCGCGCGTCCGTCGGCGAGTTCCTGCCGCTGGCCACGCCGCCTAGCCAGGCCAACTGCGCCCCGACCCGTCAGCATCCGGCGCAGGGCATCCTGTCCACGGTGGGTAACAACGCCTTCGACTTCATGTCCGGCACTTCGATGGCGGCGCCTCACGTCGCTGGCATCGTCGCGCTGATGCAAGCGGTGGCGCCGGTGCCCAAGACCACCGACCAGGTCAAGGACATCCTGCGTCGCACTGCGCACCCGATCGCCGCAGCGAACTGCCCGGGTGGCTGCGGGCCAGGCATCATTGACGCGGCCGAAGCCGTGAAGGCAGCCAGCAACTGATGGCATGGCGCAGCGGCCCGGCAAGGTCGCTGCGCCCTCCTCCGTTCCTCAGTTCACGTCTGCCGGAAAGCGGCATCGCTTCACCAGCAGCATGCCCAGCATCGGCGCCAACGCGAAGGTGGCAAACAGCCACCGGGCCGCACGCGCGGTTCCCTCGGCCCCGCCCAGCTCGATCAGTCCCGCTGCATTGGCGACCATCCCGGCAAGCGCTGCCCCGGCCGCGGTGGCGAACAGCTGGATGGTGGTGATCGACGCACCGGCGCGCTCCTGTTCCTCCGGCGGTGCAGAGGTCAGAACACGTGTCAGCAGGTGAGGCCAAGCCAGACCCACGCCGATCCCGATGACGGCCAGCGCCACGCAGATCGGCACCATCTGCAACCACGTACCGCTGCCCGCAGCCGGCACCCGCAGCGCCAGCCCGATCATGCCCACCCACCCCAGCGCCGGGCCGATCATCAACGCCCGGTCAACGGCGCGCCCGCTGAAGCCGGAGCCGACCAACGACCCGAGCGTCCAACCGGCCGCCATCAGCGCCGCGAGGTAGCCCGCAGCAAGCGGTGATTGCTGATGCAGCACCTGCAGGAACAGTGGCACGAAGACCTCGCCGCTGGTGATCATCACCACCAGCAGCGACATCAGCCCATACAACGCGGCCAGCCGCGAGCGGAGCCGGAGAGCGCCGGAAGGAAGCAGCGTCTGCTTCGCTCGGGACTCGATCCTCATCAGCACCACTGCGAGGAACACGGCCATCACGATGCCAACGAAATTGTTGACTGCGCTCGAGGATGTACTGCCAAGGGAGACGCTGATGACGGCCAGGGTCAGCAGCAGGATCTGCAGCCACGGGACCGAGGACCTGGCCGCAGCTGAAGACGATGCCTCCCTCTGCGGAAGGACGTTCGACGCCAGCAGCGCGAACAACACGGCAACCGCGGTGACCGACCAGAATGCGGCCCGCCATACGCCCCATTCGGCGAAGACGCCGCCCACCGCAGGCCCGATCAACGTCGCCACGCCCCACATCCCCGAAACCAGGGCCATCGCGCGGGGCCAGAGCGGTTCTTCGAACGCGAGCCGGATCATGGCGTAGGCCAGTGCGAACAGGAAGCCGCCGCCGACACCCTGCACCAGCCGCCCCACCAGCATCATCGGCATCGAGGTCGCGAGCGCGCAGATCACGGCACCGGCTGCGAAGATGAGCGTCGCCAGTGCATAGCTTCCACGAGGCCCGGCACGTTCAAGCAGCTTGATCGACAATGCCGACCCCAGGATGGACGCGACCACGAAGAGCGTGGTGTTCCATGCGTAGAGATCCAGGCCACCGATGTCCTCCACCACGGTTGGCAACATGGTGGTGGCGATGTAGACGTTGACCGCATGCAGTGCGACCCCGCCCGCCAGGGCAAGTGAGCGCACTGCATTGCGGCCGGACAGGAGATCGCCCCAGCGGGTGCCGGGGACGGCGATGCCTTGCTGTTCCATTTTCGTTCAAACCTATGATTCATGACCTGCAGCCCAGGGTTCACATGCAGGAAAAAGGGAACTGCCTTATAAAACCTCATGTATTGATGAGGTCAAGGAACCCCGGCCATGAAGATCGATGTCAGCGTTCCGCTTTCCGTGGGCGAAGTCGCGCGTCGCAGCGGGGTCAGCATTGCCACCGTCCACTTCTATGAAGCCAAGGGACTGATCCATGGCTGGCGCAACAACGGCAACCAGCGCCGCTACCGCCGCGACGTGCTGCGGCGCATTGCCGTGATCAAGGTCGCACAGCGTGCAGGCGTTCCCTTGGCCACGATCAAGATCGCGCTGGATGATCTTCCAGCCGAACGGGCGCCCAGTTCGAAGGACTGGGCAAGGCTGTCCAGCAACTGGCGCGACATGCTGAACGAGCGCATCCGCAGCCTGGTCCAGCTGCGCGACCAGCTTGACGGCTGCATCGGCTGTGGTTGCCTGTCACTGAAGGACTGTCCGTTGCGAAACCCTGGCGACCAGTTGTCACAACGCGGCGACGGGGCCGTCTTGCTTGAATCGGACGACGGCAGCCGGAATGGGTCATGATCCATTGCTGCACGCGGTACTGACTGGAACATCGCACAATGAGGCGGCATCCTCCGTCCGTGTTGCTGTCCACTACCTACAGAAGGACCTGCGATGAGAATCGTGATCATCACCTCTGCCCTGCTCCTGGCTGCTTGTGCCGCGACCCCGGCTGCGCACGCGGCTGCACCCGCCATCGCGCCGCCCGGCACCGCAACACTCGAAGCCCTGCTGGCCTGCAAGGCAGGCTCGACCTTCAGCGAAGCCGAGGCCATCGATGCCCTGCAGGCAGCCGGCCTGGCCAGGAAGCCTGGTGGCACGTTCGAGCCGGAAACCACGCCGGTCGCCCTGTTCGGCGGTACCGTCACCCATGCCGACGTGAATGTCGCCGAGGGCGAGAAGAGCATCTTCGTCTACTTGAACGGTGTCGACCCCAAGCGCCTGGCCAAGACCTGGTCGGTGACCACGGTCAACGAATACGCCAACACCGAAGCACCATCCTACGTGAAGCGCGTCGACAAGCACCACACCCTGCACGTGATTGCCGGTGATGATTACGAAGGCTATTCCGCTGCCGTGAAGTGCCAGATCACACCGTGACGGCCTGACCCGCGCTAGAGCCAGCGCCGTATCCGCTGGCGGAAGGCTGCGTATGCCTCGGGAAAGCGGGCCGACAGTGCCCGCTCTTCCGGCATGATCTGCCATCGGTTGATGTACAGCACGAACAACGGCACGGCCAGCAGTGCGGTCAGGTTCTGCAGGTACAGCATGGCACCTGCCAGGACAGTGGCCTGGCCCAGGTACATCGGGTTGCGCGTGTGGCGGTACACGCCGTGCGTGACCAGCACGCTCGACGTCGCAGGCCGCAGGGGGTTGACCGTGGTGCCCACGCGCCGGAAGGCCAGCTTCGGCAGCAGGTTCAATACCACGCCGAAGGCCATCACCAGCCCCGCAAGCAACTCCAGCACGGGTAGCTGCAGCGCCGCGCCCGGCTGCCATCGGCTGCCCATATAGCCGATGGCGGCGCACAACAGCATCACAAGAGGCGGAGGAACACGGGTCTCAAGCCATCGCATCGCAGTCCCTGCATCGTTCCGTTCACCTCAGTGTCACACGGAACTGCCTGAATCGCTTGCGTGGCAGCAGTTGCCAGGCACAAACCGACCGCCCGGTATCTTCCGCTTTGACATGCCGACCGCTAGAGTGGCGCCACCGCGCAGGAGGATCGTATGGCAACCACGGGCTTGGGCTTCATCGGCCGCACGACCCTCATCATCACCGTGCTGCTCACCCTCGGTGGCTGCGCGACGCTGCGCCAGTTCGGACCGTCGGTGCAGGTCGCCTCGGTCACGCCCGGCCAGTACATCGCGCTCAAGCGCGGTGACATCCTCACCACCGGCAAGCTCAGCTCGGCGACCACGGAAACCCTGCGCGTGGCCGGCCTCGACGAAGGCGTCTGCGCCAAACCTGGCCTGCCCTGCATCGAAGCGATGGAAGCCACCATCGTGGTGCGCGAGGAGGACAAGCGCTCGAGCCTGGCCGAGCTCTGGCTGCAGTATGCGATGACCCTGCCCGCCCCCAAGCGCGAGTACTCCACCTCGGGCCGTGCCAAGAGCGCGATCACCGAGCTGGACGCCGACTTCCAGCCGCGCCTCGATGCGTGGATGCAGGTGGCGCGCCAGGCGTATGCCTATCTGTTCTTCACCGAGCGCACCGCCAACCAGCGTGGCTTCGAAGACCGCCAGACCCAGGTGCGCGACTACTACAACCTGGCCGTGCAGGAAGCCTCGGTGCAGTTGTACAACGCCTATGCCACCGGGCGTGTCCGCAACGATGCCAGCCACCTGACCCTGGGCCGCTGGACCTTCGTGCTGGCGCCGTCCACCGATGCGTCACCGTTGGACACGCGTACGCCGACCGAACTGGTCCCCGCCGCATCGCTGTCGTTCACCGGCACGCTGCGCAGCGTGCACCGCCGCGATGGATTCGGTGCCGAGCTGGTAGCGGTGATGGACGACCCAGCCAGCGTCACGGCCTCGCCTGCAGCGACGCCTGCTGCGCAGGCCACCGCTTCGCCGAAGCAGAGCTGGAGCGAGATGCCCTCGCCGTCGATGACAGTGCTGCTGCGCTTCTCCGGAAAGAACCTGTGGGAAGTGCTGCACGACGACGAGCCGGAACTGGAGATCCACGATCCCTACCAGGTCACCGAAGTCACCCTGCACGGACAAGAAGTGCCACTGGCCGCGAACTTCACCGCTGGCTACGCGCTGTGGCTGGCCCGCTCGAACTTCAGCCACCAGTCGCTGCGCTCACTGTTCGGCGGCAAGGGCGGCATCGAAACGCCGCATCTGTACATGATGCAGCCCTACGATCCGAATCGCCGCGTGCTGCTGATGATCCATGGCCTGGCCAGCAGCCCGGAGGCCTGGGTCAACGTCGCCAACGAGCTGATGCGTGACGACGAGATCCGCCAGGATTTCCAGATCTGGCAGTTCTACTACCCGACCAACATGCCCATCGCGATGAGCCACGATGCGATGCGTCATACGCTGGCCGAGGTGTTCAAGCACTTCGATCCCAGCGGCAAGGCGCAGGCCTCGCATGACATGGTGCTGGTCGGGCACAGCATGGGGGGCGTGATCGCGCGGCTGATGATCTCCTCCTCCGGCGATCATCTGGTGGACACCCTGCTGGCAACGGCGCAGATGACACCGGCGCAGCGCGAACTGCTGCGTACCAAGGGCGCACCGGTGCTGACCTTCCTGCCCGAACCGGAAGTGTCGCGGGTGGTGTTCATCGCCACGCCACACCGCGGTACCGATGTGGCGGGCACCCGCCTGGGCCGCTGGATCGGCCGCCTGGTGCGGTTGCCGCTGACCGTGCTGGAAGACGTAGCCACCATCGCCAACGACGGTCAGATCGATCGCAACGATGGCAAGCACGGCTACCAGATGAACAGCATCCAGAACCTGGACAAGGACGATCCCTTCGTCCGCGCCGTGGCCGACCTGCCGATGTCGCCGAAGGTCCACTTCCACTCGATCATCGCGCGCGCCAAGGCCGACGGCCCGCTGGAGAAGACCGACGATGGGCTGGTGCCCTACTGGAGTTCGCACCTGCCGCGCGCGGAGTCCGAGAAGGTGATCGTGTCCGGGCACAGCGTGCAGGAAGCCACGCCGGCCATCGTCGAACTGCGCCGGATCCTGCACGAGGACATGCAGGAGCACGGTGCCGCGGCGAACTAGCGCTACCGGGACGCCACCACAGCGTGTGGGCTGCCCTCGTTTCAACAGAACAAGGCAACGGAATGCATATCAAGGACATCATCGGCCTGATCGGCCTGCGCGGTTCCGATCCGGCGCTGGCCGCCTGGTTCGCGCAGCACGGACTGGCATCTCCACCTGCCACGATCACCGCCAACCAGGGCCAGAAGTCGGCCAGGGACAAGGCACATGGCATGGAGTACCACTTTGCCTTCGACATCATCCATGATCGCTTCTACCCACCGCGGGAGGCCAAGCGCGGGAGCTGGGCGAGCCATCTGAAGTCGGTCACCCTGTATTCCCATCGGCCGCGGAACGCTCCTGCCCTGCCCGCGGGATTCTGGAGTGGATACGTCGGACCGGAGGCATCGCTTCAGGAGTGCCTGGACGGGTTCGACGGCCAGATGCAGGACTTCGGTGACACGGCCTACTTTGAGAAAGTGCTCGCTGACGATGTGCAGATGAAGCTCTGGTTCGATCAGCGCCACCGGCACGTGCAGGAGCTGCAGATCAATCTGGTCGAGGACCGCCAGTTCATCGGCCATCACGATTTCGACCCGGACAACGAACACAACACGTTCAAGCAGGCCTCGACCCTGCTGGTGCGCTGGCTGTTCGAACGCGGGCATCTGAAGCTCACCGATGCCCTCCGGGCCGCAGGACCGGGTGAGGACCATGAAGCCATCCTCCATTTCACCAAGCAGCGCCTCCACAATCACGTCTGGAAGAGCCAGGTGCAGGATGACCCTTCCCTGCATGCTGTGCTGGCACATTCGCAGACCACGCGCCCGCTGATCCTCAACGACGGTACCCGGTTGCCGCTGTATGCGCCGTGGATGCTGCTGAAGGCCGCTGATTGCTGGGACGCACACCAGTCGCTGTACAGCGACGACGCCCTGCCGGACTGGAGCGAACGCCTGACGGCCTTCGAACGCTCGGTGACGTTGGATGCGGCGCAGCAGCAGGCGTTCCTGTCCGCGCTGGATGAAGCCTACCGCTGCGTGAAGTCGGCACAGGGGGCCGCCTGAGGCCTGCCCGCCGCCACGGAAGCCCGTGGCGCTTGAGGGAATTCCCTCATCGCGCGTGCGCAGCGGGCCTTCTATGCTGGCCACACATTGCCGCAGGAGATCCGCATGAACACGCAAGAGCCCAGCCGCCAGCCCAGTCCCGATCCGGCCGAGCGCGACGCCTTCTTCCCGTCTCCGTACTCGCTGTCGCAGTTCACATCGGCCAAGAGCAACCTTGCCGGTGCCGATTATCCGGACGCACGCCGGGATGGTCGGTGGAAGGTGCTGATGATCGCCGCCGACGAGCGCTACCTGCCGACCGCCAATGGCCACCTGTTCTCCACCGGCAATCATCCCGTGGAAACGCTGCTGCCGATGTACCACCTCGACAAAGCCGGCTTCGACATCGATGTAGCCACGCTGTCGGGCAACGCCGTCAAGTTCGAGTGGTGGGCGTTCCCGCGCGAGGACAAGGAGATCGGCGGACTGTATGAGCGCTATGAAGCGCGCTTCCGCCAGCCGCTGCAGATGGACGACGTGGTGGCCGGCCTCGGCGCCGATTCGGACTACGCGGCAGTATTCATCCCCGGTGGCCATGGCGCATTGATCGGCCTGCCGGAAAGCCGCACGGTGAAGGCCACCCTGCAGTGGGCGATGGCACAGCAACGCCACATCATCACCCTCTGCCACGGCCCGGCCGCACTGCTCGCTGCTGGCGTGGACGAGGCCGATGGTGGTTCACTGTTCCGCGGCTACCGCATCTGCGCCTTCCCCGATGCGATGGACCGGCAGACGCCGGAGATCGGCTACATGCCGGGACAACTGCAGTGGTTCTTTGGTGAGCGGCTCGCGCAGCAGGGCGTGCAGATCGTCAACGACGGCATCGACGGCAGTGTGCTTCAGGACCGCCTGCTGCTGACCGGCGACAGCCCACTGGCCGGCAACGCGCTGGGCAAGCTGGCTGCACGTACCCTGCTCGACGCGCTGGCCGGGCGCTGACCCGGATGAGCGATCTGCTGCAGGCATTGTTGGAGCTGGAACGCGCCCGCTCGCTGAGCGAAGTGGGCGCGGTACTGCGCAGCATCGCGACACCCCTCGGCTACGACCGCGTGCTGGTGTTCGCCACCGGCACCGGGCTGGAGCGCAACGCGCAGCGCGTGTACTGGATAGAGGGCGACTGGCTCGGCGATGGCAGTGATACCAACCTCGCCCGCTATCTGCATGCCTGCCCGGTCAATCGCCACGTGCTGGACAGCGACGCGCCATTCTTCTGGAGCAAGCGCCAGGGCGTGCGCGGCGAACGCTACCAGATGGTGAAGCAGCCCCGTGGCGAAGGACTGCACGGCCTGCAGGTGCCGGTGTTCGGCACCACCGGCCTGGAGGGTGCGATCAGCTTTGCCGGGGCCGCGGTCGATGCATCCGCACGCGCGCGCCTGCTGCTGGAGGCTGTTGCGACCGCAGCATTCCGCACGGCGCGACGATTGGCCGAAGCCCCCGCCGAACTGCCGGTCGGCGCACTGAGCACGCGAGAGCGCGAGGTACTGCGCTGGGTCGCTGCCGGACGTCGGCAGGCGGAGATCGCCGCCACGCTTGGGCTTTCCGCACGCACAGTGGAAAATCATCTGCGCCGCGCGCGCCAGCGCCTGGGAGTAGCGACCACCGCACAGGCGGTACGCGCTGCCAGTCGCCGCGGCGAGATCGAGGACTGATCGCGGCCAAGCACTTCCGGCGGTCTGGTTCGCGTGTTACACACGCCATGCGCATGTGCGCGATTGCAGAAAGCAAGGATGACGCTTATGAAACTGCAACTGGCCTCAATGGCCGCACTGGCCGTGGCCCTCGCCGGAATGGTGTCGACCACCGCAACCGCCGCCGAAGTCGTCGAGGTTCTGGAAGAGTGCGTGCCCTTCCGCATCAGTGGCAACGTGTTCCACCAGCGCTGCACGTCGTACGTGGTCTACGACGATGGCACCCGCGAAGTCACCAGTCACTACAACCGGGACGAGAACGGGATGATCTACGATCCCTGATTGCCCCGCGCGCGATCCGTCGGGCGGTGCTTTCACCGCCCGCCCGGCATCCTCCATCCGCCCGTCCCGGCATACCACTGGCCCCATCGTCCATGGCATGCTCCATGAAACCGTTTTCATGGAATGGAGGGATTCCACGATGTTGTCGCGTTTCCGTCGCCCTGCGCTGTGCGCGCTGCTGGCGCTTGCTCTGCCTGTCGCCACCTGGGCCGCCACACCGGCGCCGCTGAAAGTGATGTCGTTCAATGTCCGCACCCCGGCCGATACCGAACCTGGCAAGCGTTGGCCGGACCGTCGCGATGCGATGGTCAAGGTCATCCTCGACGCGCACCCGGCGGTGATCGGCACCCAGGAACTGGTGAAGGAGCAGGCCGACTACCTGTCCGAACACCTGCCCGGCTACCGCTGGTTCGGCGAGGGTCGGCGTGGCGGCAGCGGCGACGAGCACATGGGCGTGTTCTACGACAGCAAGGTGCTGGCGATCGAGCAATCAGGCAACTTCTGGTTGTCCGACACGCCGGAGGTACCCGGCAGCATCACCTGGGGCAACCTGTACCCGCGCATGGTCACCTGGGCCCTGTTCCGGCGCCTCGATGACGGCCGTCGCTTCTATTTCATGGATACCCACCTGCCCTACCGCGACGAGGACGAGCCGCGCCGGGTGAAGGGTGCCGAACTGATCGGCACGCGCCTGGCGACGCTGCCGGCCGATCTGCCGGTGGTGTTGACCGGTGACTTCAACAGCGAGCCGGGTGGCGATACGTACAAGGCATTCACCCGCGCGCTGCAGGACACCCGCACCCAGGTGAAGGCACCACAGGGGCCACGTCTGACCTTCCACGATTTCACCGGCAATGCCACCACGCAGCTGGACTGGGTGCTGGTGCGCGGCTTCCACGCGCGCAGCTTCCTCACCGATGACCGTCGCATCGACGGCGTGCTGCCGTCGGACCACTTCCCGCTGGTGGTCGAGCTGGACTGGCCAACGCACTGAACCTGCGTCGCCGCCGCCACTACGGCGGCGGCCGCTTCGACAACAACCGGTACAGCGCCTGGTGCTGGTTGCGTGCCTGGCAGATGCGGGCGCCGATGGCGAGGAACACGGCGATGCCGATCAGCCCCAGCCCAACCAGTGGATCCGGCAGGCGCGCGAAGCCAATCGCCGCGGCCATCGTCGCCAACACCAGCAGCACCACTACGGCCACCGAAAGCCCCGCTCCGGGCGGGCCCGGATCACCGAACAACATGCGTTGGGTATCCCCTCTGCCATCAATCATCGTTTGTCCTCCCAAGGGCCTGCCTCATTAGTTACAGGGCAGGCCCAGGTTAGGGCAGAGTCAGATGCGTCATAACCGTGACGGTTGCCACATCTCATGGGCGCGCTAGCGTTCTGCCCCCTCAATTGCGCGTCGGCCAGCCGACCGGCCTCACGGCAGGAGCCTGTTCATGAATGTCAGTTCGCGGTTTGCGCGATAGCATGGCACCGGCAAGGATTCGCGGCTTCATTCACAGGGAGCGTGCTCGATGGCAAGAAACTGGATTGTGCTGGGTGATCCCCTGAGCAGCGGCGGCCAGGTGCTGCAGGGATCCCCGATGACGGATATCGACGGCAAGCCGGTCGCGCGCATCGGCGATCCAGCGCTCTGCAAGCGTCATGGCCCCACCCGCATCGCCTCCGGCGACAGCACGGTGATCATTGATGGACAGCCCGTCGCACGTCACGGCGATCTCTGCGCATGCGGATGCTCGCTGATGTCCAGCCAACAGACCCACGTGTTCCTCGAACAGGGCGGTGGCGGTGGCGCGGCAGCGGGAGGTTCGGCTGCGGCAACACTGGGCAAGGCCGCGAGCGTGGCCGGTATCGCCACGCGCCTGATGGGCAAGCGTGAAAGCGGCCTGTTCGACCAGGCACTGCGCTTCCTGACGCGCTCCAGGGAACCCCTCTCAAACGTGCCCTATACCCTGGAGCTGGACAACGGCGAGCAGGTCAGCGGGACCACCGACAGCAACGGTGCCACCGCGCGCGTGCAGACTGACAGTGCGGTGCGCATCGTGCGCGCGACGTTGAGCGAGCCCAGTGGTTCGGCCACCTGCTGCAGCAGCGTCACCGGCGCCGAAGACAAGGTCAGCTTTGCGGTGGACGGCGCCGCAACGACCGAAGAGGCCTATGGACAGTCCGTGGTGGAGGTCGAGGCCAAGGGCCACGAACGCAGCCTGACCGCCGGCGAAATCGACATCGCGCGCAAGGTGTTCGGCACCAGTGTCGACTATGCCCGGGTCAAGGTACACAACCATGGGTACTGGTTGTTCTTCGGGTTCCAGGACAAGAACACCGCGGTCACGCCCAACGGTGAGATGTACTTTCCGAAGGGCGTTCATGAGGACGACTATTCAGCATTGGGCGTGGACAAGCAGCACTGGTTCATCCACGAGATGGTGCATGTGTGGCAATACCAGCTGGGCTACTCCATCAAATGGGTCCGCATGTTCCGTCCCAACATGAAATATGACTACGCGCCATCGAACGACAAGCGCCTGTGCGATTTCAACATGGAGCAGCAGGGCGACATCCTTGCGGACTACTTCGTGGCAGCATTCACCAGCGAGGCGTACCAGGCCACCATCGCCGCACGTGTAGGAGCCTCCAACATGGCCGCAACACTGGCCCCGATGCTGTCCGATTTCCTGGCCGATCCGGCTGCAGCGTCCAACCTGCCCAACACCAAGGAATGACCCGATGCGCACCCTGCCCCTGCTTGCCCTGCTGTGCATGCCGGCCCTTGCGGGCGCGGCGACCTCGCGTCATGCGTCGGCACAGGTGAAGGATCAGCAAGGCACGCCCTGCGCGACGGCGGGCGATGAGCGTGCGCCAGTGACCGTGGACCACGTGCAGCTGTTCGAGCGCAGCGCTGGTCGCGAACGACCGTTGGCTACCGCCGAGCTTGGCGGCGACGGCCAGACACTGGCACCGGGCCACTGCCTGCGCCTGGACGAGCAGCCTGCGCTGCGCAGCGTCGCGCTGTCGCCCGGCCAAGCCTATGGCGTGGTGCTGATAGCGTCCGTACCCGGCCCGGAGGGTCCGTCACGGCGCTGGTACCGCGGCCTGTTCTGCGTCGTGGGTGAAGGCGCGCAGCGCCACGTGCTGCCCCTGCGGGATACCCCACGCGAGCGCCAGAAGGACCTTGCCGCCTGCCAGCTGCGGCAGGCCCCCTGACCCGCATCGCTGCAACAGGAAGGCCGGCACCGGCATTTCGCCCGTACCGGCCCAGGGCCTACTGGCGGAGCGTTGCGCTCAGCGCGCGACCGCGACGCTCGGCGCCGCCTGCGGCGCCTGCCCCCAGCCACCCAGCGCCTTGTACACACCGACAACGCTGACGTTGACTTCGGATTCGGCCGCAGCCAACGCATCATCCGCCGCCAACTGCGTACGCTGAGCATCCAGCAGGGTCAGGAAGTCCTCCGAGCCCTCGCGATAGCGGATCTGCGCCAGCGATTCGGCACGCCGTGCCGCCTGCGCCTGCTCGACCACGATCGCCAGCCGCGCCTGCTGCTTGGAATAGCGGGTCAGCGCGTTCTCGGTATCTTCCAGGGCCAGCAGCACGGCCTGCTCGTACTGTGCGGCCACGCCCTCGGCCTCGGCCTTGCTGGCACGCAGGCGTGCGCGCACGGTGCCGAAATCAAAGGCCGCCCAGCTCAGCGACGGCGTCAGCGACCAGGCCTTGTTGTTGCCATTGACCAGGCCACTGGCATCGCCGCCCAGGAACCCGACAAAGCCGGACAGCGACAACCGCGGGAACAGATCGGCGGTAGCCACGCCCACGCGTGCGGTGGCAGCGGCCAGGCGACGTTCGGCCACGCGTACGTCGGCGCGCTGGCGCAGCAGTTCGCGGGTATCGCCCAGCGGCAATGCCTTGGCGAACGCCGGTACCTCATGCGGCGCGAGCATCTCGGCCAGCACTTCCGGGCGCTGGCCGAGCAGCACCGCCAGTCGGTTGCGCGACTGCGTCTCGGCGACTTCCAGCAATGGAATGTCGGCCTCGATCGCCTTCAGGCGGGCCCGGCTGCTCTGCACGTCCAGCTCGCTGCCGGCGCCCAGCTCCCAGCGTGCCTCGGTCAGCTTCTGCGTATCACGCAGGTTGACCAGGGTGTGCTGGGCCACGGCGATGCGCTTCTGCGTGCCGCGCAGCTCGAAGTAGTTGCGCGCCACCTCAGCGGCGACCAGCACCTGTGCGTCGGCCAGGTTGGCCTGCTCGGCGTCGAGGTCGGCGCGCGCGGCTTCTGCAGCACGGCGCTTGCGGCCGAACAGATCCAGCTCCCAGCCCGCGTCGAAACCGAGCTGGTAGCTTTCACTGAACACCCGCTGCCCACCCAGCTGCGGATCGGGTTGCTTGCGGCGGTCGTAGCTGCCACCGGCGGTGATGTGCGGGGCCTGGTCGAAACGGCTTTCGACAAACACCGCGCGGGCCTGGCTGACACGGGCCACGGCCACGCGCAGGTCCAGGTTGTCCGACAGTGCACCGTGCACCAGTTCTTCCAGCACCGGATCATCGAACTGCGCCCACCAGCTCGCCACCGGCGAGGTGGTGCTGAACACCGGCTGCTGTGCGCCCTGCAGGACCACCGGTTCCTGCACCGGTGCCTTGTAGTTCGGGCCGACGCTGACACAACCTGCCAGCACCAGGCTGGAGACGGCCATCGCCAACGTGCGGATCACCATGGCAGCACCTCGCCCAGGTAGGTGAAGCTGCCGTTCGGGCCTTCGTGGCCGACCAGAGCCATCTGCACGCTGGAGCGCGCGCCCTCTGCGATTTCGATCTCGCCGTGGCCACCGTTCATGTCGGTTTTCACGTAGCCCGGATGCACGGTGTTGACCTTGATCTGCGTGCTGCGCAGTTCGTGCGCCAGCGCCAGGGTCCAGCTGTTCACCGCGGCCTTGGAAGCGTTGTAGGCCGGGATCTTGAAATCGTAGATGCCTGATGCCGGGTCGGCATGCAGGGTCTGCGAACCGAGGATGCTGGAGACATTCACGATGCGGCCGGCCTTGGCCTGCTGCAGCAACGGCAGGAAGGCCTGGGTCACCGCTACCAGCGCATAGACGTTGGTGTCGAAGGTGCGGCGCCAGGTGTCCAGCGATTGCTCGGACGGCCGCTGCGCCGGATTTTCCAGCAACACACCTGCGTTGTTGACCAGGATGTCGAGGCGGCCATGGCGCTCGCGCACCTGCTGCACAGCCTCGGCGATGCTGGCGCCATCGGTGACGTCCAGCTGCAGCGCTTCCACTGGCAGGCCCTCGGCCTGAAGCTTCAGCGCCTGCTCCACGGCGGTTTCGCGCTTGCGGCCGGCCAACAGCGTATGCACGCCGGCCTGGGCCAGCTGGCGCACGGTCTCGGCGCCGATGCCGCGGGTGGCGCCGGTGACCAGCG
>NZ_JAOCFV010000040.1:0-44023 GCF_029842145.1 Stenotrophomonas sp. GD03794 | reverse complement strand
CCAGCCCACGCCGCCCCGCCAAACCAGCAGCAACCCAGAGCCGCTTGTGAAGTTGCTGTTGCAGTTGCCGTTGCTTGAGAAAAGCGGTGCAGCCGCAGGCTGCAAAACACCCTCAATCCTGATCGTGCGCGCGCGCCGCCTCCGCCTGGGTCTCCTCCTGCGCCGCCATCTCGCGTGCGATCCATGCATCGATCATGTGCCGCTGGCGCTGCGCTTGCCGCCGCTCGCGCGTGTACTCCTGGTCCAGCACCCGGTACAGCGACACCATCACCAGCACCATCAGCAGCGCGAATGGCAAGGCCGCGATGGTGATGACCCCCTGCAGCGCGTCCAGGCCACCGGCCAGCAGCAGCGCACCGGCGATCAACGCAACCCCCACGCCCCAGGCCAGCTTGCGCTTGGGCGGCGGATCGCCGGCTTCATCGGTGGACATGCTCGCCAGTACCAACACTGCGGAATCAGCCGAGGTCACGAAGAAAATCATCAGAAGCACCAGCGCGATGCACGACAGCAGCAACGGCAGCGGCATGCTGTCGAACATGGTGAACAGCACCGTTTCATAGCCATTACCCAGTGCCTGCAGTAGATCGGCCTGGCCGAAGATCTGCATCCAGATCGCCGTGCCGCCGAACACCGAGAACCAGAAGAAGCCGAGCAGCGTTGGTGCCAGCACCACGCCGATGACGAACTCGCGCACGCTGCGCCCGCGCGAGATGCGGGCGATGAACGAACCGACGAACGGTGCCCAGGAAATCCACCAGGCCCAGTAGAAGATCGTCCAGTCGGCCACCCAGGTGCTGGACGAGAACGGTGACATGCGCAGGCTCATCGTCACCAGCTGGTTCAGATACGAGCCCAGCGTGGTGGTAAAGGTGTTGAAGATCGCGCCGGTGGGGCCCAGCACCAGCACCAGCGCCAGCAGCAGAGCGGCCAGCGCCAGGTTGAAATTCGACAGCCACTTCACGCCACGCTCGACACCACTGAGCGTGGAGGCCATGTACAGCACGAACGCGACTGCGATGACGGTCAGTTGCAGCGGAACGCCTGCGTGCAGGCCGAACACACGCTCCATGCCGGCCGCGATCTGGATGGTGCCGAAGCCCAGCGTGGTGGCAACGCCAATCGCGGTGGCGACGACGGCGGCGATGTTGACCACGCGCCCGATCCAGCCGCGGTGATGGCGGCCGATGATCGGCTGCAGCATGTCGCTGACCAGGCCGCGGCCGTTGCGGTTGAACTGGAACCAGGCCATTGCCAGGCCGATCAGCGCATAGATGGCCCACGGGTGCAGGCCCCAGTGGAAGAACGCATAGCGCATTGAGGCGCGCGCGGCATCCATGCTTTCAGGTGCCAGCCCTTCCGGTGGCTTGCTGAAGTGCGAGATGGGTTCGGCGGCACCCCAGAACACCAGGCCGATGCCCATGCCGGCGGCGAACAGCATCGACATCCAGCTGGCGCGCGAGAATTCCGGTTCAGCGTCTTCGCCACCGATGCGCAGGTTGCCGAAACGACCGAAGGCCAGATACATCAGGAACACCAGCGCGAGGAACACGACCAGCAGGTACAGCCAGCCGATGCCGCGGATGAGTTCACCGAGGATGCTCTGCACCACGGCATTGAAGGGGCCCGGTGCAACACCGGCAAGCAGCACCAGAAGCAGAACCAGTGCGATGGAAACGCGAAACACCATGAAGGAGCTTCTCCGATCAAGGGATTGAGGGGAGCGAGCAGAGCTTGCTGCGAGGGGCCGGCGACATGCAGCACAGACCGGGCAGGGGCCGCGAAGGCGGCGAGGAAAACACCGGCCGCAGCGGCACGATGCGCGTGCACGTTACTGAACGCGATGTCACGGTTCTGTTAATGCCGATGGAGCAGCGCCACGCCATGCATGGATGAACGGCCATGAGCTGCAGTGCTTTCTATGCTCTAATGCACGCCAAGAAGCGGGGGTACCGCGGCCATGTGGCCACGGTTGAGACAGTCCCTTGGAACCTGATCCGGCTCATACCGGCGTAGGGAAGCTTTGCAATGCAGCCGTGCCCGGACTCCGCCCAAGGACCGTCCGTGCGCGGTCGCAGTGCGCCGCCGCTTCGTCCCTGACCTTCCTGGACGATGCCCGATGAACGCACAGCTCTCCGCCCTGCAGCAACAGGCCCAGCAACTCTCCGAATCCGTGACCCGGCCGATACCCGGTTCGCGCAAGATCCATGTGCCCGGTTCACGCCCGGATCTTCAGGTGCCGATGCGCGAGATCGCGCTGACCCGCACGCCGACGCTGTTCGGCGGTGAAGAGAATGCACCGGTCACGGTCTACGACACGTCGGGCCCGTATACCGATCCGGACGTGCGTATCGATCTGTCCGTCGGCCTGCCGACGCTGCGTCGTGGTTGGGTGGAGGAACGCGGTGATACCGAACAGCTCGACGGCCTCAGCTCGTCGTTCGGCCGCGACCGTGAGCATGATCCAAAGCTTGATGCAGTACGCTTCCCCGCGCGCAGCCTGCCACGGCGTGCACGCGCAGGCGCGAACGTCACCCAGATGCACTACGCGCGCCGCGGCATCATCACGCCGGAAATGGAATTCGTCGCCATCCGCGAAAACCAGCGACTGGACGCGATCCGCGATGCCGGCCTGCTGCAGCAGCACCCGGGCGAGGCGTTCGGGGCTTCGATCCAGAAGATCATCACACCGGAGTTCGTGCGTGAGGAGATCGCGCGCGGCCGCGCGGTGCTGCCCAACAACATCAACCATCCGGAAAGCGAGCCGATGATCATCGGCCGCAACTTCCTGACCAAGATCAACGCCAACATCGGCAACAGCGCCGTGTCTTCGGGTATTGCCGAGGAAGTGGAGAAGCTGGTGTGGGCGATCCGCTGGGGCGGTGACACGGTGATGGACCTGTCCACCGGCAAGCACATCCACGAAACCCGCGAGTGGATCATCCGCAATTCGCCGGTGGCGATCGGTACCGTGCCGATCTACCAGGCGCTGGAGAAGGTCGATGGCCGTGCCGAAGCACTCACCTGGGAGATCTTCCGCGACACGCTGATCGAGCAGGCCGAACAGGGCGTGGACTACTTCACCATCCACGCCGGCGTGCTGCTGCGCTATGTGCCGCTCACCGCCAAGCGGGTCACCGGCATCGTCAGCCGCGGTGGCTCGATCATGGCCAAGTGGTGCCTGGCGCACCACAAGGAGAATTTCCTCTACACGCACTTCGAAGAGATCTGCGAGATCATGAAGGCCTACGACGTGACCTTCTCGCTGGGTGACGGCCTGCGCCCGGGCTGCATCGCCGATGCCAACGACGCGGCGCAGTTCGGTGAGCTGGAAACGCTGGGTGAACTGACGAAGATCGCCTGGAAACACGATGTGCAGACCATGATCGAAGGCCCTGGCCACGTGCCGATGCAGCTGATCAAGGAAAACATGGACAAGCAGTTGCGCGAGTGCGGCGAAGCGCCGTTCTATACGCTGGGGCCGCTGACCACCGACATCGCACCGGGCTACGACCACATCACCAGTGCAATCGGTGCGGCGATGATCGGTTGGTTCGGTACGGCCATGCTCTGCTATGTGACGCCGAAGGAGCACCTCGGCCTGCCCAACCGCCAGGACGTGCGCGACGGCATCATGGCCTACCGCATCGCTGCGCATGCGGCCGACCTGGCCAAGGGCCACCCCGGTGCGCAGGTACGCGACAACGCGCTGAGCAAGGCGCGCTTCGAGTTCCGCTGGGAAGACCAGTTCCACCTTGGCCTGGATCCGGAGAAGGCCAAGGAGTTCCATGACGAGACCTTGCCGAAGGATGCGCACAAGCTGGCGCACTTCTGTTCGATGTGCGGCCCGCATTTCTGTTCGATGAAGATCACCCAGGACGTGCGCGACTACGCCGAGGCCGGCATGAAGGAGAAGTCGGAGGAGTTCCGCGCTGCGGGGGCCGAGGTCTACCACCAGGGATGATGCGGAAACGGGGGTGCCGGCCAGCGGCCGGCACTACCGCTCATCACGCCGCGCCCGGCTATGCTCCGCCCATTGCCCAGGGGAAAGGACGCCATGCCCGTTGCCATGACCACCCGTTGGCTGGCCATCGCCCGCCGCCATCCTTCGGCCTGGCTGCTCGCGGCCCAGTTGATCGCGGTGCTGCTGTATCCCGCACTCGATGACACCGCTGGCGGCCGTGCGGCGCTGGGCATGTTCGGCATGGCGGTGCTCGGCCTGGCGCTGTGGGTGGTCCAGCGCAGTCCGCTGGGTACGTGGCTGGCGCTGCTGCTGGCCATCCCCTCGGTGGTGTTCTCGCTGGCCGGCGCGCTGTTGGACCGCACCGGCCTGCTCACCACGGCGCAGCTGCTGGAGAGCCTGCTGTATTTCTATACGGCGGGGGCGTTGATCGCCTACATGCTGCAGGACCATAAGGTCACCCGCGACGAACTGTTCGCTGCGGGCGCGACCTTCACATTGCTGGCCTGGGCGTTCGCATTTGCGTTCGCCGTATGCCAGCAGTGGTATCCGGGCAGTTTCCACGGCACCGGCGGTGGCGATCAGCGCAGCTGGATGGAGCTGCTTTATCTGAGCTTCAGCTTGCTGTCCGGGGTGGGATTGAGCGACGTTGTACCACTGCATCCGCAGGCGCGTGCACTGGTCATGCTGGAGCAGTTTTCCGGCGTGATGTACGTAGCTTTGGTGGTTTCGCGACTGGTCGGACTGACCATGTTGAGGCGCATGTGAACATGAACGCCAGATAAAAATTTCGCGCCCCGAAGGGCGCGAATGGTGCTGCAGATTATGTGAATTCGTCGGCGAGAGAGAGCCTGGATGTCGACCACGCGATAGGCGAGGTAACCCGCATAGGCTAGTATTCGCCCGCTTCATTGTTTTTGCGGTATGCGCCGATGCTTTGTGCGGAGTCTGGCTTTTTGCTGTTCCCAGGACGGGAGGGTATCGAAGGCAAACGCTGCCCCGGACCTGTCTCTACTGTGTAGCGGAAAATGAACAGCAGTGAAAACCAGCCCCCCGGATTCGATCGGATCCGGATAGGAGAGTGCACTGTCACTCTGTCCTCGCGCGAAGTCGAGGTCGTCGGTGCGCGTCGCCCGCGTCGGCTGACGCCGAAGGCGCTGGGCGTGCTGCGTGTACTGCTGCGCCAGCCGGGGCGTGTTGTCACCCGCGACGAACTGTTCGCGGAAGTCTGGCCGGACACGCTGCCGACCAATGATGTGCTGACCCAGGCCGTCACCCAGCTGCGCAAGGCGTTCAGCAACGACGATGACAACGGCCAGGCCTACATCGAAACCATCGCCAAGACCGGCTATCGCCTGCTGGTACCGGTACAGGTGCTGGACGATGTCGAGTCGACACCGACAGGATCGTCCGACGACCACGCTGTGGATGTGCAACCCGCGCTGGCCGTCGGAGTGGCACCCGCAGTGCCTGGGCAGCCCTCACGCCACCGTTGGCGCCATGTTCGCCGGCGTGCGCTGCTGGCAGTGGGCGTGCTGCTCCTCGCTACCGTGGTGGTGCTGGCCGCGCTGTTGCTGCGCCGGACACCGGCTGGCAGCTCGCCCGTGGATGCGGCCGTTGAGAACGGCACGCGTGTGATCGGCAGTCCGCAGCGTCCCTATCGACTGATCACTGCGACCAGCGGTTTCGAAACCTATCCCACGCTCTCGCCCGATGGTTCGCTGGTGGCCTATGAAGGTGCCAACGAGGATGGGTTGGGGGGTGGTGCCATCAAGGTGCAGACTTCCGGCAATGCGCCGGCGCGGCAATTGCTGGCTCCGCCAGCGGGTTCGGTTGATCGCTTCCCGAGCTGGTCGCCGGATGGACGCGAGATTGCTTTTGCACGCTTCGGTGACAATGGCAGCTGCCAGGTGCTGATTGCCAGCGCGACCGGCGGCGCACTGCGCCAGGCCACGCGTTGCGATGGCACCGAACTGCTCAGTTTCGACTGGACGCCGGATGGTCGCGGCCTGGTGTTCGGCAGCATGGTGGGCCGCTATGCCCATCGCGGGATCCGGACGCTTGATCTGGCCAGCGGCCAATGGCAGGCACTGGACTACGCTGTCGATGCGGATGACTTCGACTATGCGCCCCGCTACTCGCCCGATGGCAACTGGCTGGTGTTCGTACGCAACCCACAGCTGGGCGACCTGTGGCGCATGCCGGCCACGGGGGGAACGCCCGAGCAGTTGACCAACGAGGCGGCGGAGTTGCGCGGTTGGGCCTGGCTGCATGATGGCCGCACGATCGTGTTCGGGCGGCGTGTCGACAGTGAAGTGCGTCTCTACTACCTGGATGTTGAAAGCCGCACGCTGCGCGACGCCGGGCTGGACGACGCGCAATGGCCGGCGACATCGCGTCGCGGTGGCATGTTGGCGTTCGTCCACCGGCGCGCGCAGTTCGGCATCTTCAAGGTACCGGTGGAGGGCCACTCGCCGCCCGTCCGCCTGTTCGCTTCCAGTGGCCGCGATGGTCAACCCATGGCGGCGCCGGATGGACGGCAACTGGTGTTCACGTCTGATCGTTCAGGCAGCTTCGCGCTGTGGTGGGCGGACATGGATCGTCCCGACTCGCTGCGACCGATCGAGGGATTGCGGCCGGAGGCGCGCCAGGCCCCGGACTGGTCAGCCGACAGCCGGCGATTGCTGGTGGTGGGGCGCGACGAGCATGGGCGCACGGTGGTCTACGAGATCGCGCCGCGTGATGAACGCCTGCAGCCACTGCCCGTGCCTTCGGAGCAGCCCCTGCAGGCGCTGTACGGAGCAACGCCCGACCAGTTGCTGGTGGTCGAACGCGATGACCAGCAACAGACCCGGCTGAGCCTGTTCGATCGCAGCGTTCAGCCGTGGCGTCGGCTGGCCAGCATCGATGGCGTGTCGCAGGCCCGGTTCGACCGCAGCAGCGGACGGGTCCTGTTCACGCGGTTGGCGGCCGGAGGACTGTGGTCGGTGGACGCCGGGTTGGCCGCGGACAGCGTGCAGCAGATCAGTGATGACCGACCCAGCCGTTGGCGGTACCGGGCCTGGACCGTGGCCGGCAACAGCGCGATTGGTTACCTCGGCACGTCCACCACCTGTGGCACCACGCTGGTGCGGATCCAGGCCGGACGCGAGGAGCCGGAACGCTGCCTGGACGCGGAACGGCTCAGCGCTGGCAATGGGCTGAGCGCCAGCGCCGATGGGCGCTCGCTGTTTGTCGCGATGGCGGTCAGCGACGGTGCCGACATTGGTGTGATGCGCTTGCCCGAACGCTCGCCAGCGCTGCTGCCGGCATTCTCCAAGTTGTTGTTGTTCAAAGGAAATGGGCCTTCGTAAGTTTTTCGTC
This sequence comes from Stenotrophomonas sp. GD03794, assembly GCF_029842145.1. Classification (NCBI taxonomy): domain Bacteria; kingdom Pseudomonadati; phylum Pseudomonadota; class Gammaproteobacteria; order Lysobacterales; family Lysobacteraceae; genus Stenotrophomonas; species Stenotrophomonas sp. GD03794. The sequence continues at coordinate 36,699 of NZ_JAOCFV010000040.1, read as the reverse complement.
TGGACCTCGTCGCGAATTCGTGGCGATCTCGTCTGACTTTCCTGACGCGGTGCCGCCTGATTTGGCAAAACGGAGTCCTGTACTAGGCAAATCCGTGGTGCCCCCATGCGTCAACTCTCGCTGGCCGATCGCGGCCAATCCGTCTCTCTGGACCGGTCGCTCGATGATGCTGCGCCGACTTGCCTGGGCGTGGCCCGGCTGGGCAGCCTGCAGACCGCCGGCAGCAGCTTCACTGTCTGGATGCAGGTGCGTGGAAGCTCCTGGGTGGAAGCCAAGGAAGGACGCTTCCGCTTGCGCCAGGGCGAGTGGATCGCCTTCGAGAAGGAATCGCGGCCGCTGGTGCAGGCCGGCCGAAACGGGCTGTGCGTCGGCCTGAACCTGAACGCCGAAGCGCTGCGCGTGCTGGCCGAGATGGCCGACTGTGGCCTGTATGCAGGTCGTGGCCGCATGAACCGTGGCGATGCCCGCGTTGCGTTGCGCCTGTGGCGCGACGCGCTGGCCAGCGGGCAGCCGGCACAGGCCCTGCGGCCGTTGCTGTTGCACCTGGCAGGCCTGCAGCGTGGGCTGGCCGACAACGTACAGCGTTGCCCGGGCCGTTCGCGCAGCCGCAAGCGCCAGGTGTTCGGCCGCATGCAGCGTGCCCGCCTGTACCTGGAAGGCAACAGCCACCGCGTGGTGCGCATCGGTGAACTGGCCGAGCTGACCAATTTCTCCAGCTGGTATCTCTCCAAGACCTTCCAGAGCCTCTACGAAGAAAGCCCGCAGTCGCTCTCCGCACGCCTGCGCCTTGAGCGCGCCGCCGACCTGCTGCGTGACACCGACATGATGGTCGGCGAGGTCGCTGCGGCCAGTGGTTTCGACAACTGCTGCAGCTTCGCGCGTGCGTTCCGTGCCCGCTACGGCCAGTCGGCCTCGCGCTTCAGGGAGAACGGCGGCTTGCTGCCGCCACAATCTGCAAAGTCTCCGGTTGGTTCGCGCAAATACAGCGCTGCAACGCAATCGTAACGTGCTGGGGTGTTTTAACACGCTGCTAACACGTACCTTGGAGAGATTGATGAACGTTCGTAATCCCGCAGTGCGGTTCGGCTTGCTGCCGGCCGGCATCGCGCTGGCGCTGGCGCCGGCCTTTGCTTCGGCTCAGGAAGCAAAGGGCACCACCGACCTGGACCGCATTTCGGTCACCGGCTCGCGTATCCGTGGCGCTGCAGTCGAAACCCAGCAGCCGGTCGTTACCCTCAGCCGTGAGAACCTGGAAAAGCAGGGCTACACCTCGGTTGCCGACGTCCTGCAGAACCTGACCTCGGCCGGTTCCCCGGCCATCTCGCGTTCGGAATCGCTGGCTTCCGGCGAAAACGTCGGCGGCTACTACGTCGACATCCGCAACCTGGGCGCCCAGCGCACTCTGGTGCTGATGAATGGCAAGCGCCTGGGCGCGACCACTTCGGGTTACCAGGATCTGAGCCAGATCCCGATGTCGGCCATCGAGCGCATCGAAATCCTGAAGGATGGCGCCTCCGCCATCTACGGTTCGGACGCGATCGCCGCCGTGGTCAACGTGATCACCCGCAAGCGCTTTGACGGTGCTGAAGCCAGTGTCTATGTCGGCCAGTACGGCAAGGGCGACGGCGACACCACCACCTATTCGTTCACCCTCGGCAGCGAAGGCGAGCGCGGTGGTGTGACGCTGGCCGCCGAGTACTCCAAGCAGGACCCGGTGTGGGCCAAGGACCGCTGGTTCAGCCGTGACGGCAACGCCGGCCCGAACTACCCGGGTTCGGGTGCCAGCCCGATCAACCAGAAGGGTGGCTTCTGCGACCCGTGCGTGACCCCCGACCTGAAGAAGGGTGAGCCCGGCTACATCGGTCCGAACGACCAGCGCTGGTACACCCTGCGCGATGGCGGCGACCCGACCAAGCGTTCGGACTACCGTCTGGAAACCAGTGCTGACGCCGTCAATGCCAACGAGCAGATGATGGTGCAGACCGGCATCGAGCGTAAGTCGCTGTACGTCAACGGCAACTACGACTTCACCGACTCGATCGCGTTCAATGCGGACGTGATCTACAACGAGCGCACCACCAACCAGCAGATCGCCGGTTACCCGTACCAGTCGGCTTCGTTCGATACCCCGCTGTCGAAGGACAGCGCGTTCAACCCGACCGATCAGGACCTCACCTTCCGTCGCCGTCTGTGGGAAATGCCGCGTACCACCGAAAGCAAGCTGAAGACCCTGCGCTTTGCGCCGAGCGTCAGCGGCTTCTTCGAGTTCGCCGGCAGGACTTTCGACTGGGACGTCGGTGCGCTGTGGAACCGCAACGAATCGACCAAGACCGGTCACGGCGACATGAGCCTGATCGCCTCGCGCAAGGCGCTGGGTGCTTCGTTCGTTGGTCCGGACGGCGTGGCCCGTTGCGGCACCAGCATGGCTGACCCGCTGGCCACCAGCAATTGCCGTCCGTGGAACCCGCTGCTGCCGTACGGCGTGGCAGGCAATGGCTCGCTGGCTGACCCGGCTGCCCAGTCGTTCCTGTTCCCGTACTTCACCGACACCGGTTTGACCAAGACCACCAGCTTCACCGCCAACCTGTCCGGTTCGATCGTGACCCTGCCGGCCGGTGATCTGGGCTTCGCCGTGGGCGTGGAGCACCGCAAGGAAGAAGGCCGCTTCTCGCCGGACGCCTTCGCACAGTCGGGTGAGTCCACCGGTCTGGGCAAGCAGACCACCCAGGGTGACTACTCGCTGGATGAAGTCTACCTGGAGCTGAACGTGCCGGTCCTCGCCGACATGCCGTTCGCCAAGGAGCTGACCCTGAATGCTGCGACCCGTTACTCGGATTACAGCAACTTCGGCAACACCCTGAATTCCAAGTTCGGCTTCACCTGGCGCCCGCTGGACGAGCTGCTGGTCCGTGGCACCTGGGCTGAAGGCTTCCGCGCCCCGACCATCGATGATCTGTACGGTGGCCTGAGCAGCAGCTTCGAGTCCTACACCGATCCCTGCGGCGTCACCGCTCCGGGCTCGGTCAATGGCAACGGCGCTTGTTCCTCGCGTGGTGTGCCGGTGGGTTACACGCAGTTGGGTCAGGGCCTTGTTCCCTGCACCTCGACCCCGTGCGCTACCCCGGACCAGTTCATTTCCGGTTCCAACTCCGCACTGAAGCCGGAAACCTCCAAGAGCACCACCGTGGGTGTGGTGTGGAGCCCGCGTTGGGTGCAGGGTCTGGACATCTCGCTGGACTGGTACAAGTACGAAATCAGCGACATGATCATCGCCGACAGCGTCGATCGTATCCTGCGCGACTGCTACGTGCTGGGTGATTCGGCCCGTTGCGCCGGTCACACCCGTGCTGGCGATGGCCACATCTCCGCGATGACCTATGGTTTGGCCAACCTGGGCCAGATGGAGACCCAAGGCTACGATCTGGGTATCAAGTACCGCCTGCCGGAACTGGCGATCGGCCAGTTCAACATCGATTGGCAGACCAGCTATCTGTCCAAGTACGACGAGCAGGGCCAGAATGCTGATGGCAACAACATCACCATCGGCCGTGTCGGCGAAGCCGGCCTGTTCCGTCTGCGCTCGAACGTCGGTGTTACCTGGTCGAAGGGTGACTTCGGTGTGTCCTACATGGCGCGTTACTACTCGGGCATGAACGAAGCCTGCGTGGCCAACCGTCCCTGCGACGTCGCCGACCGTTATCAGAACGGCGAGAAGTCGCCGCTGCGCAAGACGGGCTCGAACACCTTCCACGACCTGCAGGTCAGCTGGAAGGCGCCGTGGGATGCCACGATCGCCCTGGGTGCCAACAACGTGTTTGACCACAAGGGTCCGATCATGTTCACCCAGCCGAACTCGAGCTTCGCCTATTACGGCGGCTTCGACGTCGGTCGCTTCCTGTACATGAAGTACACCCAGCGCTTCTGATCGTTCGAAGTGCGATAGCAGTACCGGGAGGGCGGACCGAAAGGTCCGCCCTCTTTTTTTGTAGGGAAATTCCGAAACATGTTGGAAGGTGAGTGGAGTCTCATTCCTGTCATGTCGTATTCAACACAGTTGACGGGTCCACTCACGGACGCCTGCACATGGAGAGAGAGATGAAGAGCACGCTGTTGCACAAGCTGTCTGCCGCTGCACTGATCTATGCGACGCTGGTCGGTGCGGTGTTTGCCCAGACCGGGGGCGTCTGTGGTGGCGGGCTGTACTGCGAGGAGCTGCGTCAGGAATGCCTGGCCGCAGGCAAGTCGAAGGTTCTGTGCGATCTGCAGTATCGTCACTGCGTGCAGGACGCCTGCGGCGCGCGCTGATGCAAAAAAGGGCGCGCCGTCAGGCGCGCCCCTTGAGTCTTCCTGGCATGCAGGGGGCTCAGGCGTCGCTGGGTACCAGTCCCATCAACGCATTGGCATGCTCCCGCCACTGCGGCAGCCTGTTGAGTACACCCGCGCGTTGCAGGTAGTCCTCATCCACCGGATCGCCGTTGACCAGCGCCAGCGCCACATGCACCGCTCCGGTCACCCAGAAGCTGCGCGTATTGGCGCGTTGCGGCTGCAGGTGGAACGCCACCGCTTCGATGATGGGCATCGGCAGGCCCCACAGGCCGAGAAGATAAGCGCCGGCTTCCGCGTGGCCCGGGCGCGTGTCACCGGCCAGCGTCGGCTCGCTGCGTTCGTTGCGTACGCCGGGCAGCAGCAGGCCGATGTCGGCCAGCAGTGCGGCGGTCGCGCCCAGTTCGGCACTGGATTCGGGCAGCAGGCGCGCGGCCAGGCGCGAAGCGAGCAGGGCGCGCTGCTGCAGCGAATTGCGTTCGGCGGTGGACAGCGTGGGTGCGGAAAACACCTCGCTGGCCAGCACCAGGTCGCGCAGTGTCGACAGGCCCAGGCGGGTCACTGCCGTGCGCAGGTCGGCGATGGTGCGTCCCTGGCTGAAGAACGCCGAGTTCGACAGCTGCAGCACCTTGGCGGCAATGGCCGGGTCGGCCGCCACCAGCTTGGCGACGTCGGCGCTGTCGGCGTCGTCGTCATGCTCCAGCGCCTGGGTCAGGCTCAGGTACAGGTGCGGCGGCGAAGGCAGTTTCTCGATACGGCCGATGGCATCGCGCAGGCGTGGGCTGTCCAGTACTTCGCGCAGCTCTTCCAGGCTGGTCAGCGCTTCCAGCAGCACTTCCGGTGCCAGTGGCAACGGCAGGAAACGGTGAGCGACACCGATCAGGCGTGCCGGCGGCGGCCGGTTGCCATGCTGGGCATCCACCAGCGCAATGCGGATGGTTTCCGGGCGCAACGTCCGGATCTGGCCCAGCAGCGTGGTGGCATTGAGGTCCGGCAGCTGCGGGCAGACGATCACCGCATCCACACCCTGCGTAGCCACCGCGGTCATCGCGGTCTGGCCATCAGTGGCGGTCAGCGGCTGCCAGTCTTCCCCAAGATCGGCAATGAATTCGGTCAGCTCGGCCGGCAGGCTGGCTGCATCCCCAACAAGCAGAATACGCACGACACATTCCCCTGGCTGTCTCGACGATGGATGTCGATGACGTGTGAAGTGACGCAATTTACCTAATACGGCGGCACGTGTGATGTGCCGTCGTCGTGAAACGTGACCCGCATCGCTCCGGCAGGGCCTGCCGGAGCAATCCGGTTCAGGCTCAGGCCTTGCTGTCGAGATGGCGCTGGTGCGCCTCGATCAGGATCTGCTTGGCCTCAGCGGCGCCGCCCCAACCGTCCAGCTTGACCCACTTGCCCTTCTCCAGGTCCTTGTAGTGCTCGAAGAAGTGGCCGATGCGCTCCAGCCAGTGGCTGGACACCTGGGCGATGTCTTCGACGTGGGCATAGCCACTGAAGATCTTCGAGACCGGCACGGCCAGGATCTTCTCGTCGCTGCCTGCCTCATCGCTCATCTTCAGCACGCCGACCGGACGGCAGCGCACGACCGAGCCCGGCACCAGCGGCAGCGGCAGCACCACCAGCACGTCGGCCGGATCGCCGTCGCCGCACAGGGTGCTCGGCACGTAGCCGTAGTTGCAGGGGTAGCGCATCGGGGTGGACAGGATGCGGTCGACGAAGATCGCGCCGGTTTCCTTGTCCACTTCGTACTTCACCGGCTCCGAGTCCTTCGGGATCTCGATGATGACGTTGATTTCTTCCGGCGGGTTCTTGCCGGGCGAGACGAGTTCCAGACCCATGGTCGTGCTCCAGGTGGGGGATATAGACGGATAGCCCCCCATTTTATGCCTTTGCCGGGCGCTGTGCAGGGGAGGGTGCCGACAGTACGGCACGGCGGCCGCCCACACGTGCTGGTGGGGTTGCCCGATGGGGACGTCGGGACGCCGGGTGCAGGCTGGAACCCTCATCCCAAGGAGCTCCCGCATGAAAGCATCTGCCCTGCCGTTCGGCCTGAGCTGCGCGCTGCTGATGGCGCCGCCGGTACAGGCATTCCCCTATGTCGACCTGATCGACTACCCGCACCAGGAGGCCAACTGGGACCGCTTTTTTGCTCTGGAAGGCCGTTTGCAGCATGGCTTCGACGCGATCTGTGGCGACACCTTCTGCGAGGGCGAATACAGCGACATCCGGGCGCTGCGCCTGCGCTGTTCGGTGGATGCGGTGCGGGGAACCATCCATGAGTGCCTGTGGGCATTCGCCGCCAGCGATCTGGAGGTGTCCCGCAGCGATGGCGCGATCGTGGCCCGGCAACCGACCTGGCTGTGCCGCTTGCCGCTGGTGACGGGAACCCCGGTGGAAGCCTTCCATGCCGCGCTGGTCGCGCGCAATCCCCTGCATGACCCGCTGCCGGGGACCTCGCAGAGCGTCTATGACGGACTGACCGGGTGCATCCATTGATGCGAACGTGACTGATTCTCATTAACGGAGTAGCATGCGCGGCGCCTTCCGTCTGTCGTCCCGGTTCCGCGCATGTCCTCCAATGCCGCCTCCCTCACCGAACTGCTGATCCGCGAGCGGCCCGCGCTGCTGCGCCGGGTGCAACGCATCCTGGGGGGCGACAACGGCGCCGAAGACGTGATCCAGGCGGTGTGGTTCAAGGCGCGCGGGGTCGACGACAGCCAGGCCATCGACAACCCGCGCGCCTATCTGTACCGGCTGGCCGCCAACCTGGCCACCGACCATGGCCGCGAATCGACCCGGCGCAACCGTCTGCTGGCCGACCACTACCTGTGGGGGCCGGACGAGGTGATCTCGACCGAGGAGCAGGCGATGGCACAGGACGAGCTGCAGCGGGTGCTCGACGCGGCGGGACACCTGCCGGAGCCGACCCGCACCATCTTCCGGCTCAACCGCCTGCAGGGCCTGACCCAGGCCGAGATCGCACGCCGTCTGGGTGTGTCGGTGACTACCGTCGAGAACCATGTGCGCACCGCGCTGCAACGCCTGGCCTGGGCGCGCAGCGGCCGATGAACGCCCCGGCTTGGGGCTGGCCCTCGCTGAAACGTCTTGATCACTGGACCGTGGATGCGGTCTAGTTCCTCCGCCCGCGCTTGAATGCGCCTGTCCGCCAGCCGATGAGCCCGCCGAACACGCTGCCCGCCGCCAATGACGATGCCCTGGCCGAACAGGCCCGGAGCTGGATCGCGTGGCTGGCCTCGGGTGACATCGGCGAGGGGCGCATGCACGAGTTCGAGCACTGGCTGGCACAGCCGGGGCACCGCCGCGCCTTCGAGCACGAGCGCGCGCTGTGGCGCAGCGTCGGACCACGCCCGCAGGCCCAGCCCGTCGAACGCCGGCGCCCGCATCGAATGCGCTGGGCAATGGCCGCTGCAGCTGCGTTGGCGATGCTGGTGGCATGGCCGGAGGCCTGGTTGCGGCTGCAGGCTGACCATCGCAGTACGCATGTCGTGCAGAGCGTGAATCTGCCCGATGGCAGTCGCGCCGTGCTGGATGCGGACAGTGCGATTGCTGTGCGTTTCGATGCACATGCGCGCGAGATCGAGCTGCTGCGCGGGCGGGCCTGGTTCGAGGTCAGCCCGGATGCGCAGCGACGTTTCAGCGTGCGCGCTGGCAATGGCCTGGTCGAAGACATTTCCACTGCCTTCAGCGTGGCACGCAGCGATGGCCGGGTGGAAACCCAGGTCGGGCAGGGCAGGGTGCGTGTGGCCAGCCCGGTCGACGGTGGCTGGACCTACCTGCAGGTGGGACAGCGTGCGGTCTATGGCGAGCACAGCGGCGTGACGCGTCTGCAGGATGTGGTGGCCGACAGTGTCGGCGCGTGGCGGCAGGGCGAACTGCTGCTGGAGCAGGCCAGCGTCGCCGACGCCGTGCAGTGGGTCGGGCGCTATCGCGCTGGCCCGACCTTCGTGCGTGGCGATCTGTCGCAGCTGCCGGCTGTCAGTGCGGCGTTGCGCATTGATCGCCCGGAGCAGGCGCTGGATGCGTTGGCGGCAACAGCAGGTCTTCGGGTTACTCGTCTGCCATTCGGCGTCGCCATCGTGCAGTAGATCCACGCCATGCGTGGATGACCGTCCCTGTGCCGCCCAGCGGTCGGCACCTGCCGCGGCCGCAAATCGCTCTTGGGGTTGCCACGCTGTCATCCGTCTTACTCCGTGAACGTACCCGCCGCCGCCAGTACGTCGCCGTGTCCGCCCGTGTTGCGGATGTCGCCGCGCCCGCGGCACCGATTACCTGACAGGTTCCCCCATGTTCGATCTCCATCGTCCGGGCCGCATGCCGCGCCCGTCCCGCCTGTGCATCGCCCTGCTGGCGGCCGGCCTGGCCAGCGCCGCGCCGTCCGTACTCGCGCAGGATGCAAGCGGTGACCACGCTGCCGTGCAGCGCTTCGATATCCCCGCGCAGCCACTGGACGAGGCGCTGCGCAGCTACATGCGCCAGTCCGGCGTGCAGGTCGTGTACCCGGCCACCCTGGCCCGGGGTGTGACCTCGCGTGCGGTCAGCGGCAGCCTGTCGGCCAGCGAGGCTTTGCAGCACCTGCTGCAGGGCAGTGGCCTGGCGGTGCGCCGGGTCAGTGCCGATGCGGTGACCCTGGAAGCAGCAGCATCGGCGCAGGCCGACAGCGGTGTGATCGTCACCGATACGCTGAGCGTGGCCGGCGACCGTATCGACAGCGGCGCAACCAGCGACGAGGCGCGGCTGCTCGACGGCTATCGCAGCGTCGGCTCCACCACCAGGCTCAACCGCACGCACCTGGAGCGATTCCGCGGTACGTCCAACGGCGACATCGTCAAGGGCGTGGCTGGCGTCACCGCCGGTGATCCGCGCGTGGGCAACGGCTTCGACGTCAACATCCGTGGCATCCAGGGCCAGGGCCGCGTGCCGGTGATCATCGACGGTGGCCAGTCCAGCATCGATACCTACCGTGGTTATGCCGGCCAGTCGCAGCGCACCTACCTCGACCCGGACCTGATCTCCAGCCTGACCATCACCAAAGGCCCGAGCCTGCAGGCCAACGCCTCCGGTGGCATCGGCGGCGTGGTCGAGATGGAGACGCTGAAGATCGGTGACGTGCTGCGCGAAGGCCGGGATTTCGGCGTGCGCGTGCGTGGCGGCCTGGCCAACAACAGCGCCAACAACCTGCCTTCCTACAGTGCCGCGCCGCGCAACGATCGCAGCGCCACCGGCAGCCAGTTCTTCAACGTCGCCGCTGCGGGACACTGGGATCGCTTCGATCTGGTCGCCGCCTACGCCTACCGCGACAATGGCAACTACTTCTCCGGCAAGCACGGCTACGACGACTTCCCGCAGACCCGGCGCACACTGGCGCCGCTGAACCCGCCGCGTACCGAGGTCTTCAATACCTCGGCCCGCTCGAAGTCGGCGCTGCTCAAGGGCACCTGGCGCATCGACGATGCACAGACCCTGGAAGCGGGCTACCGCCGCTACGAGGGCACCGCCGGCGAGATCATGGCCTCGCAGATCATCCGCGTCGATCGTGACCGCATTCCGCAATGGGATCCGGGCCACGTCGACATGGACAGCTACACCCTGCGCTATCGCTTCAACCCGGACAGCGAGCTGGTCGACCTGCGCGTCAATGCCGCGTACACCGACACCGACAGCGTGATGTACAACAGCCTGACCGGCATCACCCCGTGGTATTTCGATCGTCGTACCGAGTGGTACGACGCGCCCAGCTTCAGTGGCGACCCCGGTTACAAGGATGCCTACCGCAATCCGCTGCGGCAGAAGCGCTTCGGCCTGGATGCCAGCAATACCTCGAAGTTCGATACCCGCGCCGGTGCATTCACCCTCGACTACGGCCTGTCCTACAGCGATGAGGACATCGCACCGGGCAGCTCGGGGCCGGTCATGCACGATGACCTGATCAACAACCGCTTCCTGCGCAACGCCGAGCGCAAGGAATACAGCGCCGTGGCCTCGCTGAAGTGGCAGCCCGATGAGCACTGGGAACTGCTGGCCGGCGGCCGCTGGAACCGCGTGGACGTGCACGACCGCAACCGCCTGGCCACGCCCGATGCCTACGAGGTGCAGGGCCAGTACCGCTACACCGAGCTGCTCAATGGCAACCCGGCGCTGCCGTCGTGGCGGGCCAAGCGCATCGCGCTGCTGAACTGGTATCCGGACGCCAACGGCAACTTCACCCAGGAATCGCTGCTGGCTTCACCGTACAAGAAGGGCACGGTGGGCGACATCGGTGGCTGGAACTTCTACGACGCCGGCAAGGCGCAGGACCTGGAAGTGCCGGTCAGCTGGACCTGGTCGCAGCCGATCCGTCGCCGCGACACCGCGTTCTCGCCGACCGCCAGCGTGGCCTACCGCTTCAGCGAAGACACCATGGTCTACGTGAAGTACGCCGAAGGCACCAAGCTGCCGAGCCTGTTCGAGACCACGCTGGGTCTGTTCACCGCCGCCAAGCCGGTGGGCGAGCTGAAGCCGGAGCGTGCGCGCAGCTGGGAGATCGGTGCCAGCACCATCCGCTATGACCTGTTCACCGCCGGCGACCGCCTGGCGCTGAAGCTGGCGTACTTCGATACCCGCATCGACGACCTGATCACCCGCGACTACCGCACGCTGTCGGCTGGCCTGATCCGCAACGTCGACCAGTTCAAGGTCTCGGGCATGGAGTTCCAGTCCAGCTATGACAGCGGCAAGGTTTTCGCCGACCTGTCCGCGCACTACTACTTCAAGGCCAAGACCTGCGCGCCGGACATCGCCGCCGAGCGCCGTGCCTATGGTGCGCAGCGCAGGAACGATGAGCTGGCCAACACGCCCAACTGCGTGGACGGCGGCTTCGAGGGCTCGTACACCAATACCCAGAACCCGCCGCGCTACATGGTCAACCTGACCCTGGGCTCGCGCCTGTTCGACGAGCGCCTGACCTTCGGCACCCGCGTGGTCCACAACGCCGGCCCGATCAGCAAGCTGGACAAGGACTGGAACGTGGGCCTGTCGGCGATCCAGCAGCTGTACCGGCCGACCACCCTGGTCGACCTGTTCGCCAGCTGGAGCTTCAACGACCAGCTGTCGGTGGAAGCCGGCGTGGACAACCTGACCGACCGCTACTACCTGGACCCGCTTGCCCTGGGCGTGATGCCGGCCCCGGGCCGTACCGCGCGGTTGGCGTTGACCTGGAAGTACTGATCGGTCGCGGATGAGTGGTGGGGTCGGATCCCTTTCCTGCGGAAAGGGCTCTGACCCCAGCGAGCCTGCGTAGCCCGCTTACAGCCCGGTCGCCGCCTTCACCGCATCTTCGTGCAGCGACTCGTTCAGCTCATCCACCACTGTGCTCCATGCAGCATCGGCCTGCAGCGACTCGGACAGGAACTGGCGCTGGGCATCGTTCCAGTACGGTGCTTCGACCACTTCCACGTCGGTGGCCAGCTGGTGTTCGCGGATGAAGCGGGCGATGCCCTCGGCGCTGGCATCCAGGCCCAGCTGCAGGAACAGGTTGGTCATGCGCGGTTCGGTGGTGATCATCGTCGGTTCCTGCGGGAAGAAGGGATGCGCCATTATCGGTGCACATGGCCTTGGGGAAAGCCCCGTGGCGAACGTCTACAGCAGGACGACCCCTTTGGCATCCCCATGAACGCACACATCGCCCCTGAAGACAGCCGCAGCCTGCGGCTCAAGGCCGCCACCCGCGACAGCCATGGCGCGCTGGACAAGCGCATCATGGCCGGCGACATCTTCGCCGACCGCAGCAACTTCGCCCGTTTCCTGCGCGTGCAGTACCGCTTCCACCGCAGCATCGATGCGTTGTATGCCAATCCTGCGCTGGACGCACTGCTGCCGGACCTGGGCGAGCGCCGCCGCCTGACCCAGGTCGCGCGCGACCTGCAGGATCTGGAGCAGACCCTGCCGGGGGCCGACATCGCGGCGTTGCCGTCTGATCTGGAACTGCCCGCCGCGTTGGGGTGGCTGTATGTGGCCGAGGGCTCCAACCTGGGCGGCACGGTGCTGTACAAGATGGCCGCCAAGCTGGGCCTGGACCGCGATTTCGGCGCCCGCCACCTGGCCGCGCATCCGGATGGTGCTGCGCGCCACTGGCGTGAATTCACTGCTGCGCTGGACGCGGTGCCGCTGAGCGCCGAGCAGGAGCAGCAGGTGATCGATGCGGCCGATGCTGCGTTCCGCAGCGTGCACGGCCACGTTGAAGTGGAATTCGCCTGATGCACGCCTCCCGCCTATCGGCGCAACGCTGATGCGCTGGCTCTGGTTCGCGCTGGGCTGGCTGATGGTCGGCCTCGGAGTGATCGGCGCGCTGCTGCCGGTGATGCCGACCACCATCTTCCTGATCCTGGCCGTGGGCTGCTTCGCGCGCAGTTCACCAAAGTTCGAACAGCGCCTGCTGGCGCATCCGCGCTACGGCCCGTCATTGCGGCTGTGGCGCGAACAAGGCGCGGTGTCACGCAAGGGCAAGGCGTTCGCCAGCGCCGGCATGGCGGTGGGCTTCGCACTGTTCTGCTGGGGTGCGCACCCGTCCTGGCGCCTGCTGCTGGGCGTAGGCCTGTTCTTCGCGGTCAGCGCCGGCTACGTGCTCAGTCGGCCCGCACCGCGGCTGGAGCCCAATCCGGTCGTGGAAGTGGACGACGCCAATGATCCGCGCGCGGCCCGCCACCGCGCAGCGACACCTGATGCTGATGGAAACCGAGACGATGCTGCCTGCTGACCTGGCCCCCGTGGCCGCCCACGCATTGACCCCGTGGGGCATGTACCTGGCCGCCGACGTGGTGGTGAAGACGGTGATGATCGCGCTGGCACTGGCGTCGCTGGCCACCTGGACCGTGCTGCTGGCCAAGGGCTGGGAGCTGGCTCGCCAGGGCCGGCAGCTGCGCGCAGCGCGCACGCTGTTGCTGCAGGCGCCGAGCCTGTCCGGCGAGAGCGCCGAGGCCTGCCTGCAGCAGGGCACCGCACTCGCCATGCTGGACGCTGTCCGCACCGAGCTGCGCCTGTCGCAGGAACTGGACAGCCGCGACGGCATCAAGGAACGCGTCGCCTCGCGCCTGGACCGCATTGAACTGGAAACCGCGCGCGTGCAGCGACGTGGCATCGGCGTGCTCGCCAGCATCGGCGCGGTGGCGCCGTTCGTCGGCCTGTTCGGTACGGTGTGGGGCATCATGAACAGTTTCATCGGCATCGCCCAGAGCAACACCACCAACCTGGCGGTGGTTGCGCCCGGCATCGCCGAGGCCCTGCTGGCGACCGCGCTGGGTCTGGTCGCAGCGATTCCCGCCGTGCTGGTCTACAACCACTTCAGCCGTGTACTGGCCGGCCTGCGGGGTCTGCTCGGCGATCTGTCGGCGGCCGTGCAGCAACTGGTCTCGCGCGATCTCGATCGTGCCGTTCCGCGTACCGCAGCGGCGCCGCTGCGTGCGGTGCACTGAGGCGCGGCGATGGCGATCAGGACCGCATCCGACCGCGACGATGCCCTTGAAGAAGCGCATGAGATCAATGTCACGCCCTTCATCGACGTGATGCTGGTGCTGCTGATCATCTTCATGGTGGCCGCACCGCTGGCCACCGTGTCGGTGCCGGTGCAGCTGCCGGCCAGCAGTGCCAGCGCCACGCCGCCGGAACAGGCACCGGTGTACGTGACCGTGCAGGCCGATCTGTCGCTGCGCGTTGGCGAACAGGCCGTGGCGCGCGACGGCCTGGCGGCCGCATTGCAGGCGGCCACTCACAGTGACACCACACAGCGCATCTTCCTGCGTGCCGATACCCGCGTGCCCTATGGCGAACTGATGGCCACGCTGGATGCGCTGCGAGCGGCCGGCTACCTGAAGGTGGCGCTGGTCGGCCTGGAGCAGGGCGCACGATGAGTGGACTGCGGCGCTGGGCGACCAGCCTGGCGATCGTGCTGCTGGTGCATGCGCTGTTGATCGGCGCGGCCTGCTGGTGGGCGGCCCGTGCGCCGGCGCTGACGGCTACGGTTCCGCCCGCGGCGCTGATGCTGGAACTGGCGCCGATGGCGCAGGCACCGCCGGTGCCGCCGCGCGAGGTCGCGACCGGGCCGTTGCAGCAGCAACAGCAGCGGCAGGTGCCAAGGCCGGCCCTGCGTGAGCAACCGAAGGCGCCGGTGCAGCCGCAGGGCGACCTGCCACCGCCGCGTGCACCGGAGCCGACGCCGTCGCCGGACACCGCTGACGCCAACGTCGCGCAGACCAGCGCACCGCCGCAGGTGGCGGCCGACGCAGCCGCACGCTACACCGCGCCGCAGACCACGGCCGGCGAACGCAGTCGTGCCGAGGCAAGCTGGGAAGGGCGCCTGCTCGGGCATCTGCAGAGGCATCGGCGCTATCCGCGCCAGGCCGAGCGGCTGCGCCAGCAGGGCGTGGTCTACGTGCGCTTTGCCGTGGCCCGCGATGGCGCGGTCTCGGGGTTGAAACTGGGCCGCAGCAGTGGCTTCGCGCTGCTTGACCAGGAGACGCTGGACACCGTGCAGCGCGCCAGCCCGGTACCGGCGCCGCCGGCCGACGTGGCCGGCGACCCGGTGGAAGTGATGGTGCCGGTGTCGTTCTTCCTGCGCGGGCGGTGATTGACGATGGGGTCGGATCCCTTTCCGGAGGAAAGGGCTCTGACCCCATCGGGCATCTCATCCACGCATGGCGTGGATCTACAGCAGCGGCACCAGCAGCAGCGCCACGATGTTGATGATCTTGATCAGCGGATTGATTGCCGGGCCGGCCGTGTCCTTGTACGGGTCACCGACGGTATCGCCGGTCACCGCCGCCTTGTGCGCCTCGCTGCCCTTGCCGCCGAAGTGGCCGTCCTCGATGTACTTCTTGGCGTTGTCCCAGGCACCGCCGCCGGTGGTCATCGAGATGGCCACGAACAGGCCGGTCACGATCGTGCCGATCAGCAGGCCGCCCAGTGCGCGCGGCCCCAGCAGCAGGCCGACCACCACCGGCACCGCCACCGGCAGCAATGACGGCACGATCATTTCGCGGATCGCCGAGCGGGTCAGCATGTCCACCGCCTTGTCGTACTGCGGCTTGCCGGTGCCCTGCATGATGCCGGGGATCTCGCGGAACTGGCGGCGAACCTCTTCCACCACCGCACCGGCGGCGCGGCCGACCGCTTCCATCGCCATCGCACCGAACAGGTAGGGAATCAGGCCGCCGATCAGCAGGCCGATGATCACCGTGTGGTCGCTGAGGTCGAAGCGGAATTCCTGCCCGGGATGCGCGGCCTGCAGGTTGTGGGTGTAGTCGGCGAACAGCACCAGTGCCGCCAGCGCCGCCGATCCGATCGCGTAGCCCTTGGTCACCGCCTTGGTGGTGTTGCCAACTGCATCCAGCGGATCGGTGATGTCGCGGATCTCCGAGGGCAGCTCGGCCATTTCGGCGATGCCGCCGGCGTTGTCGGTGATCGGTCCGTAGGCATCGAGGGCGACGATCATGCCGGCCATCGACAGCATCGCGGTGGCGGCGATGGCGATGCCGTACAGGCCGCCCAGCGCGAACGCGCCCCAGATTGCCGCACACACTGCCACCACCGGCAGTGCGGTGGACTTCATCGAGATGCCGAGGCCGGCGATGATGTTGGTGCCATGCCCGGTGGTCGAGGCCTGCGCCACGTGCTGTACCGGCTTGTACTGGGTGCCGGTGTAGTACTCGGTGATCCACACGATCAGGCCGGTCAGCACCAGCCCGATCAACGCGCAGCCATACAGCGCCATCGGCCCATGCACGTTGTCACTCATCAACCCGGTGGTGATCGGGTAGAACGCGATCGCAGCCAGCACGCCGGAGACGATCACGCCCTTGTACAGCGCACCCATGATCGAACCGCCCGGCTTCACCTTGACGAACAGCGCGCCGATGATCGAGGCGATGATCGACACGCCGCCCAGCACCAGCGGATACAGCACCGCGTTGGCGCCGGCCTCGGCCAGCATCAGGCTGCCCAGCAGCATGGTGGCGATGACAGTCACCGCATAGGTCTCGAACAGGTCGGCGGCCATGCCGGCGCAGTCGCCGACGTTGTCACCGACGTTGTCGGCGATCACCGCCGGGTTGCGCGGGTCGTCCTCGGGAATGCCGGCTTCGACCTTGCCGACCAGGTCGGCACCGACGTCGGCGCCTTTGGTGAAGATGCCACCGCCCAACCGCGCGAAGATCGAGATCAGCGAGGAGCCGAAGGCCAGGCCGACCAGGGCATGCAGCGCCTGTTCCATCGGCAGGCCCATGCGCAGCAGCAGCGCGTAGTAGCCGGCCACGCCCAGCAGGCCGAGTCCGACCACCAGCATGCCGGTGATGGCGCCGCCGCGGAAGGCGACGTCCATCGCCGCGCTGATGCCGTGGCGTGCAGCTTCGGCAGTACGCACGTTGGCGCGTACCGACACGTTCATGCCGATGTAGCCGGCGGCGCCGGACAGCACCGCGCCGACCGCGAAACCAATCGCGGTGTACCAGCTGAGGAAGATGCCGACCAGCACGAACAGCACCACGCCGGCGACGCCGATGGTCAGGTACTGGCGGTTGAGGTAGGCACGCGCACCTTCCTGGATCGCGGTGGCGATCGCGATCATGCGTTCATTGCCGGTGGGTTGGCGCAGGATCCAGCGCGCCGAGACGATTCCGAACAGGATCGCGAGAATGGCGCAGCCCAGCGCCAGTGACAGCCCGTGACGTTCCAGCATTAGACCCCTCCGCAGAATGGATGTAGGCATCCAGTGGCGATGAACGGCACCACGAGGGGGACGACGGGCTGCAGCCTGGAACCAACCCGTACCGACCTTGGTGGTCGTCCGACGTATGGCGGTGTTCAGCATTCCCTGGTGCCCGCAGTATGCGTGCCGCGCACTGTAGAGTCGAGCCGTGCTCGACTGGTTTTTACGAGCTCCGCCGCATGCCGCCAGTCCATGGGCATGATTCGAAAGCTGCAGGCCTTTGCACCCCGTTAAGCCAGCCTCTGCAAGCCTGCGCGGAGTCCTGAAGGAGATCCCCCATGCGCCTGTCCCTGTTGATGCTTGCCGCCCTGGTCCCGGCCGTACCGGCACTCGCCGCGGAAACCCCGGAGCTGCAGCGCGCCGTGGGTGCCCCCCAGGCCGTGGGCGCGGTGCACACCCTGCGGCAGATTCCCGAGGCCTGCGCGCGCCTGGAAGGTGCCTTCACCGGTCAGGCGGCCGAGCCGTATCGCTTCTCCGCCGTGCGTACCAGCGAGCAGTGCCAGCCGCGCGCGCGCTTCGTCGACTACGCCAAGGCGCAGCCAAGCGCCGACAAGGGCTGGAAGCTCAATGATGTGATCCGCGTTCCCAGCGCCGCCTGCCCGGCACAGCAGGCCGTGGTGCGGGTATGGCGCCTGCCGTCGAGCAACAAGGTCGAGCTGGACGGGCAGGGCCAGTCGCGCATCTATCTGGAAGAGGCCAAGAAGCAGGCCGCCGCCGGCCAGATTCCGCAGGTGACGATGTTCGCCGCGCAGCTGCAGATGGAAGGCAAGGCCTGCAATTGAGGCCGTCCAGCAGCGCGCATCAACGCATGGCGTGGATCTACTGACGTGCCCGGCGCTGCGCATCCACGCATGGCGTGGATCTACTTCGCTGCGCATCGGTAGTGCCGGGCCATGCCCGGCGGGCAACCTGGTAGTGCCGGCCGCTGGCCGGCAACCCTGCAATCATCACTCCGCCAGCGTCGCCCCGCGCGCCACCAGCAGCTCTCGCAGGGCCCTGCGATGGCAATGCGCTTCATCCTCGCAGTAGCACCCCACGCTGATGTCGCTGTGCTGTGACATCGCGGCCAGCAGGTCCAGCGCGTGGGCCGCGTCCGGCGCCTTCATCTCGGCCTTGTAGTGGCGGAAGAACGCATTCCAGTCGGCCGCGGTTTTCGCTTCGTGCGCCCGCTTTACCAGTTCCGCGCTGGGTGACAGGGTCGGGAACCAGACGTCGTACCAGTCCTGTGTCGCGAATTCGCTGCGTGGCACGCCGCGCGGTGGTCGTCGCACGGTACCGATACGCAGGCCCTCGCCGGGAGCGCGCGGCGTACCCAGTCGAACAACTCGCAGTGCCAAGGTGTGCCTCCACTAAAAAGGGGACGGAGGGGATTAAGTCGTATCCGACCCACTGCTGACGCTGTAGGAGATGACGGAGGGGCAGATGCGACTTAATCCCCTCCGTCCCCTTTTTCGGCTCAGCCCTCGAAGGCTGGCAGCTTCTGCTTCACCGCCACGTTCTTCAGGGTGACGTACTTCGGCAGGCCGTCGCTGCCGTACGGCAGTGGTGCTTCGCCCTTGATCAGCGGCGACAGGTAGGCGCGTGCCTTGGCGGTGATGCCGAAGCCATCGCGGCGGATGAAGCCTGCCGGCATCTTCTTCTCGTGGTTGGCGATCTTCGACAGCGGCGCGGCTTCGATCTTCCAGCGGTACGGCGCATCGCTGCTGCGCACGATCACCGGCATCACGCCGTTCTGTCCCTTCAGTGCCAGCTGCACGGCGGCCTTGCCCACCGCCTGCGCCTGCTCCCAGTCGGTCCTGCTGGCCAGGTGGCGGGCCGAGCGCTGCAGGTAATCGGGCAGCGCCCAATGCACCTTCAGGCCGAGTTGGTCCTTGACCCGTCCCGCAAGGTGGGCCGCCACGCCACCCAGCTGCGAATGACCGAACGAGTCCTTGCCGCCACCAGCGTCGGCGACGAAGCGGCCATCGGCGGTCGCGATACCTTCCGAGGCCACCACCACGCAATAGCCGACACGTTCGACCACGGCCTTGACCTTGGCCAGGAACACCGCCTCGTCATAGGCGCGCTCGGGCAGCAGGATGATGTGCGGCGCTTCGTCATCGCCGTTGCCGGCCAGGCCGGCGGCCGCGGCCAGCCAGCCGGCGTGACGGCCCATGGCCTCGTAGATGAAGACGCGGGTGGAGGTCTCGGCCATCGCCGCCACGTCCAGCGCCGCCTCGCGCACCGACACTGCGGTGTACTTGGCGGCCGAGCCGAAGCCGGGGCAGGTGTCGGTCACCGCCAGGTCGTTGTCGATGGTCTTGGGCACGCCGATGCAGGTCAGGTCGTAGCCGGACGCCTTGGCCAGCTGCGAGACTTTCAGCGCGGTATCGGCCGAGTCGTTGCCGCCGTTGTAGAGGAACCAGCGCACGTCGTGGGCCTGCAGGACCTCCAGCAGGCGGTCGTAGCGGGCACGGTCGGCGTCCAGCGATTTCAGCTTGACCCGGCACGAGCCGAAGGCGCCGCCCGGGGTATGGGCCAGCGCGAGGATGGCCGCAGCGCTCTCCTTGCTGGTGTCGATCAGTTCCTCGCGCAGCGCGCCGAGGATGCCGTTGCGGGCGGCCAGGACCTTGATGCCCTTGGCCCGGGCCTGCTCGATCACCGCTGCCGCCGTGGCGTTGATGACGGCGGTGACGCCGCCGGACTGGGCGTAGAGGAGAGTACCGTTGCGCATGCTTCTACCTGCTCGGGGGAGGGGACATTGCAGGGACATTACCCGGATGCGGTAAAGTGGCGCTATTGCGGTGCAGCGATACCGGTCCGTCCGGGACGCGAACCTTCTTTGTTTTCAACACGTTGGAGTCAGGTCAATGCGATTGGTTCTGTTGGGACCGCCCGGTTCGGGCAAGGGGACACAGGCGACGCGCCTGAAGGAAAAGCTGGGGATCGCCCACATTTCGACCGGTGACATGCTGCGCGCGGAAATCGCCGCCGGCACGGACCTGGGCAAGCAGGCCAAGACGGTGATGGATGCCGGCAACCTGGTGTCGGACGACATCCTGCTGGGCATGCTGGAGTCGCGCCTGACCCAGGCTGATGTCGCCAAGGGCTTCATCCTCGATGGCTACCCGCGCAATGTGGCCCAGGCCAATGCGATGGACGGCCTGCTGGCCAAGATCGGCCAGCCGCTGGATGCCGTGGTGCAGCTGGACGTGGCCACCGAGCTGCTGGTCGACCGTATTGCCGGTCGTGCCAAGGAGCAGGGTCGCGCCGATGACAATCCGGAAGCGGTGCGTCAGCGCCTGCAGGTCTACAACGACCAGACCGCTCCGGTGGTCGACTTCTACGCCGGCCGTGGCACCCTGGCCCGCGTCGACGGCGTCGGTGAGCTGGACGAGATCGAAGCCCGCATCCTGGCGGCGATCAAGGCCTGATCCGGCCGGGCCGGCGCGAGCTGCCGGCCCCTCGGGCGCAAAAAAACACAGGCCTGGTCCGCGAGGATCAGGCCTGTGTCGTTTGATAGGCGCCAGCAGAGGGCTTGCTCAGGGCCCCGCAGCATGAGCTCCCTTGGGGATGGCCTCTTGGGGAGTAGGACCGGTTCGGGTACTGCGGCTGGCAGTTCGAATTGTGTCCGGGTTCACAGAACATCGCTATCGGGAATTCCCTGACAGAAGATTGGAGTTTTCTCACATCCCGTGTAGGACTTGTCTTACCCGGGAGCGGACATTGGCCCTATACAGCCGTCATCGGTCACAATCCTCGGTCATGAGCAGCGTACATATCCTTGCAATCGCCGGCACCTTCATGGGCGGCGTGGCCGCCCTGGCGCGGGAACTGGGCCATTCGGTCAGCGGCAGCGACCAGGCCATCTATCCGCCGATGTCGACCCAGCTCGAGCAGCTGGGCATCACCCTGGACCAGGGCTACCGCGCCGACAGCGTGCCGGCCGGGACGGACGAAGTGGTGATCGGCAACGCGCTCTCGCGCGGCAACGCAGCCGTGGAAGCCGTGCTCGATGCTGGCCAGCGTTACATTTCGGGCGCGCAGTGGCTGTCCGAGCAGGTGCTGCCGGGCCGCGACACGCTGGCCGTGGCCGGCACCCACGGCAAGACCACTACCACCACCATCCTCACCTGGCTGCTGGAAAGCGCCGGGCGATCGCCGGGCTTCCTGATCGGCGGCGTTGCCGAGGATTTCGGCGTCTCCGCCCGCCTGGGCCAGGGCCGCGAGTTCGTGGTCGAGGCCGACGAGTACGACACCGCGTTCTTCGACAAGCGTAGCAAGTTCGTGCACTACCGGCCGCTGGTGGCCATCCTCAACAACCTTGAATACGACCACGCCGATATCTTCCCGGATGTGGCCGCGATCCAGCGCCAGTTCCACCATCTGGTGCGCACGGTGCCGGCGCGTGGCCGACTGATCGTCAACGGCGAGGACCCGCATCTGGCCGAAGTGCTGGCGATGGGCTGCTGGACCCCGGTCGAGCGCTTCGGATTCGATCCGTCGCTGGAATGGCACGCCGAACTGCTGGCCGCCGATGGCAGTGCCTTCCGCGTGCACCATCGAGGGCAGGCACTGGGCGATGTGCAGTGGTCGCTGCTGGGCCGCCACAACGTGCTCAACGGCCTGGCCGCGCTGGCCGCCGCGCATGCGGTGGGCGTGGCACCGGCCGACGTGATTCCGGCGCTGACGCGCTTCCGCAGCGTCAAGCGCCGCATGGAAGTGATCGGCAGCCATGACGGCATCACCGTCTACGACGACTTCGCCCATCACCCGACCGCAATCGCCACCACGCTGGAAGGCCTGCGTGCCAAGGTCGGCGATGCGCGCATCGTGGTCGCGATGGAACCGCGCAGCAACTCGATGCGGCTGGGCGCACATGCGCAGGCCCTGGCACCCTCGCTGGCGCTGGCCGATGAAGTGGTGTTCCTGCATCGCCCGGAACTGGCCTGGGATGCCGCTGCGGTGATCGCCGCAGTGCGCGGCGAAGCACACGCGGTACCGGATACCGACGCATTGCTGGCGCAACTGCAGGCCAGCGCGCGCAGCGGCGACCACGTGGTGTTCATGTCCAACGGTGGCTTCGACGGCGCGCCGCGTCGCTTCCTCGCCGCCCTGCAGGCCCGATGAGCGTCGACGATTCGCTGCCGCTGTTTCCGCTGCACACCACGCTGGTACCGGGTGCGGCGGTGGGCCTGCGCGTATTCGAGCGCCGCTACCTGGACCTGGTCCGCGACAGCGGCCGCAGTGGTGAGGGGTTTGGCGTCTGCCTGATCCTCGATGGCCAGGAGGTCGGTGCACCAGCGACGCCGGCCGCCTATGGCGTGCAGGTGCGTATCGAAGACTTCGATGTCGGCGCCGACGGCGTGCTGCAATTGCGCCTGCGCGGCACCCGCCGCTTCCACGTCGAGCGCACCCGCGTGCGCGACAACGGCCTGGTGGTGGCCGACGTGCGCTGGTGCGAGGAAGACCCGGACGATGAACTGCGGCCGCAGCACGCGCTGCTGGCCACGCTGCTGGGGCACATCATCGAACAGGCTGGCGAGGCCTATGCGCCGGCCAACCCGGCACTGCTGGACCAGGCCAGCTGGGTCGGCTGGCGGTTGGCCGAACTGCTGCCACTGAGCGAGCAGCAGCGCCTGCAGCTGCTGCAGATGGACGACCCGCACCAGCGCCTGCAGCAGTTGCTGGGCTGGATGCCGTAGCAGCCATCCACGCATGGCGTGGATCTGCTGTAGAGCCGAGCCTATGCTCGGCTTGATGGATCCCGCGAAGAGCAGCCGAGCATGGGCTCGGCTCTACAGTGGGTGATCGCGCACCGGTGCCGGTCAGGGCGCGGTGGTCTTCAACCGCAGCACCGGCAATCCGGTTTCGCTGTGCACATCCTCGTGCTGCGGCAAGCCCTGTACGGCTTCCTTCACGGCATTCATGGCCGGGTCGACGCCACGCAGCGGGTGCCACATGCCGATCCATTCGAAGTGGCGCTCGTAGCGCAGGGTCTGTGCGCTGCCCAGCCACAACGGCGTGTTGCCCGGCTGCAGCTGCGCAGGCGCCGGCCACAGGCGCAGCACGTAGCGCTCATCCGGCTGCGCGCCCTGGCGCACCATCAGCAATGCTTCCACGCGGGTGTCCAGCGTTGCCGGCAACACCGGCAGCTCGTCGGCGCCGGTGTTCTTGTCCAGCATCAGCAGCGCCTGCTGCCAGCCGGCCTGCTCCTGCCGCTTCCAGCCACGGGCTTCCAGCTGCGCCTGCAGCGGCGCCAGCGGGCCCGCCACCTGCACGTCCAGCGGCCAGCGCTGGTCGTCGTCGAACTCGTTGCGGCGCGCCGGCAGCGTGGCCCAGTCGTGCTGCCACCACGCCTGCATGTCCATCGCCTGCGGTGCCGGCAGGGTCGGCTCGAAGCGTTCCAGCTTCACCGGGATATGGCGCGGTGCGTACCACATCGCCGCCACGGCGAAGACGCCGTAGAACAGCCAGGCCACCGGCTTCACCCAGAACGAGCGGTTGAAGCGGCGGCGGTAGGCGATGCCCAGCACCAGCAGCCAGAACGTGCCGAACAGCATGCCGCCGATCACATCGCTCAGCCAATGCGCGCCCAGGTACAGGCGTGAGAAGCCGATCAGGCTGACCACGATGCCGGACACCAGGTACGGCCAGACGCGGGTGCGGCCGGGCATCTCGCGGGCGATCAGCACTGCGAAGAAGCCGAAGGTGATGGTGGCCATGGTCACCGACACCGACGGGAAGCCGAAGCCGCTGCTGGCGTCGACCGGGCGCACCACATCCACGGTGGCACCGAGCAGCATGGTCAGCGCCAGGCCGAAGGCAAGCGCGGCCAGCCAGTGCGCGGCGGCCATCCAGCGCCGGCGCCAGATCAGGTAGCCCATCGCCGCCGCCGTGGCCGGCAGCAGTACCTGCCAGGCCCCCAGCGACGCCAGCGCGGCCATCGGGTAGTCGGCCAGCGGGTTGCGCAGTGCCAGCATGGCCTGGTGCACCAGCAGGTCGATCGCCAGCGGCTCGCCGTGTGCGACCACCACGGTCAGCAGCGCGAACCAGCCCCAGCCCAGTACCAGCAGCATCAACGCCAGCATCGCCAGCGGCACCGATTCGCGGCGCTTGGGATCAAGCACGCCGACGGTGTAGCGGCCCAGCGTCGGGTGACGATTGGACCAATCCAGCAGGCGCGCCAGCCAGTTGTCCATGCGCGCGGCCGACCAGCGATAGCCGTACAGCACGATGGCCCAGACCAGGCCGAGGATCACCGCCAGCAGGCCGACCACCACCACCAGACGCCCGGCCACCGCCGCGACTGCGTCGTAAGCTTCGCCAAGAATCCAGCCCGGCGCCAGGAACAGCACCGCCCAGGAGATGCTGGCGATGCCGCTGGCCTGCACGTAACGGCTGGCGGGCATCTTCATCATGCCGGCGATGGCCGGCACGAACGGTCGGATCGCGCCCACGTAGCGTGCGATCAGGATGCTCTTGAAGGCATTGCGGCGGAACAGGTTCTCACCGCGGTCGAGCAGCTGCGGGTAGCGGCTGAACGGCCACACGCCGCGCAGGCGGTCACCCCAGCGGCGGCCGATCCAGTAGCTGATGCCATCACCGGCGAACGCGCCCAGTGCCGCTGCCGCCACCGCGTACGGCCCGGAGATCTGGCCCAGGCCGATGAACACGCCCACCGCGAACAGCAGCGGCAGCGCCGGCACGATGGCGCCAAGAATGATCACCGCATCGCAGAAGGCGATGAGGAAGATAACGGCACCCGCCAGCACGGGGTGAGCGGCAATCCACGCGAGCGTGGCGTCGATCCATGAAGAGTCCATTGCCCGATTATAGGGGCGTGAAGGTGACTGGTTCCCAGCCGCTTCGTGACCGTTTGCAACCGTCGCCATCGCCTAGAATGGGCCCATGCCGCATTCGCCAGACGCTCCACCGCACGCATTGAAGGCCGACAGCTTCGGCCAGATCCTTCTTGTGAAAGGGCCCGATGGCCCCTTCGTGCGCCGTGATCTGGGCGCCACGCCGCTGTGGCTGCGGCTGCCGGCCTGGTGGCTGGCCCGCCGCGAAGCACGCGCGCTGCGCCACATCCACGGCATGGCCGATGTGCCGCAGCTGCTGGCGTGGGATGGCCGTCATCTCGACCGCAGCTTCATGGCCGGCGATGCCATGTACCAGCGTCCACCACGCGGTGACCTGGCCTGGTTCCGCTCGGCGCGTCGGCTGCTGCAGCAGCTGCACCGCAATGGCGTGGCCCACAACGATCTGGCCAAGGAAGCCAACTGGCTGGTCACCGAAGACGGTCGTCCAGCGCTGATCGACTTCCAGCTGGCGGTGATAGGCAACCCGCGCTCGCGCTGGATGCGGCTGCTGGCCCGCGAGGACCTGCGCCACCTGCTCAAGCACAAGCGCATGTATTGCCGCGAGTCGCTCACCCCGGTGGAGAAGCGGTTGCTCAAGCGCACCTCGTGGGTGCGCGAACTGTGGTTTGCTACCGGCAAGCCGGTCTATCGCTTCGTCACCCGCCGCATCCTGCATTGGGAAGACAACGAAGGGCAGGGGCCGAAGCCGTGAGCAGTGCGTCCGTCGTGAGCAGGCCGCCAACTGCCTGCAGTGTGCTGCGTGCGCAGTTGCCCGGTGCCGACTTCGTGCACGCCTGCCAGGCGACGACCCGTCGCGATGGGCGCTCGGCCTTGCAGGCCTATCGCGATATGGCGGCGACCATTCCCGGCTGGTTCGATGGGCTGATGGCGCTGCGCAATCGCGGCATGCGCCTGCTCGGCATGAAGCACCTGGGCTCGTTGCGTGCGGTGCAGGTTGTTGAGGATCCGCAACCCGGCCAGCGGCTGGGCATCTTCACCCTGCAGTCGCTGGACGACGATGCCATCGTGCTGGAAGACGACGACCGCCATCTTCGCGTGCAGCTGGCGCTGCAGTGGCAGGGTGACCTGCTGGAGGTGGCGACGGTGGTGCATACGCACAACGCGTTCGGGCGCGTGTACATGCTGCCGGTTGCGCCCGTGCATCGGCTGATCGTGCCGCATCTGCTGGAGAAGCAGGTGCGGTTGTACCGGTAGATCCACGCCATGCGTGGGTGCTGTTCGCAATTCAATGATTGCGCACAGACGCCAGATAATTGGCGCTGAGAACATCTTTCATCTGCTCGTGGTACTCACCTAGAATCGAGAGCGAGAGAGTCGCATGGAAGCGTCGTCGCGCCGCCCTTGCGCGGGCTCGCATGCGGACGCGAGGGGAATGCTGTGAGTCGATTTTCTGCTTGGCAGTACCGCGCTGTTGCGGTACTGGTGCTGTGTGTGGGTGCGGGAACGGTCTCGGCGGTCCAGCCGTATCAGGAGAATCGCAAGCTCATCGAGTCCGCGCAGAATCTGACCGCGCTGAAGGACGATCTCTTTGGTGAGAGTGTCAGCCTCTACAACGGCAAGACCGCATTTGCCGTGACCGATGTCAGCCTTCCCGGCAACAACGCACTGCCTGTGCAGATGCGGCGTCGCTTCAGCGTCGAGATGGATCTGGTGGGGGCTGGAAACTTCAACGCCAACATCGAGGGAACCGGCGGAAAGGTGAGATGATGATTGATTCTGATGAATTGGCTGATGTGGCGAAAACTATTGCTTGGTACAAGAGCAATTTCTTCGAAGGCTGTGAAGAGGACTTTGTTGCAGACTTTATGGTTTTTTGTTGGCAGGCGGTTGATCCCGGTCGCGTCGCTTCCCTGGATTTGGATGACGAAACTGTAGATGCATGTGCCAATATGCTCTCTGAGTTGAAGCTCTTCGTTGATGAGAAACGCGGGAAATGGGGGGTGGCTGGTTTCTGGAGGCGCTACATCGATTGGGCGGATTACGCCATAGATTTTCCGCTTGATGAGTGCAGGCGATTCATGCGAGAGACTGTTGGTTATCTTGAGCCCTCATTTTTCGTATTTACGGCCACCGGTGGTGCCGAGATGAGGTCCGAGGCAATGGCGATTTTTGCCGAGTACTCACAGTCCGGCAAGGCGCGGGCTACCTATGTTAGATCGGTAATTGAAAGCCGGTTGGCGACTGAATCATTCTATCGACGATCCCTTTGATTCTCTCCGTCGCGAAATATGAGGTACTGCCGCTCTGGTCGTCGTTCGGCTTTTGGTCAGGGGAAAGCCAATATCCACGGTCCGCTCGGTCGATGTCGCCGGGCATGGCCCGGCGACCACAGCATCGCGACGCTCAACGCCTTACGGCGTCGCCGGCACCACCTGCTGGCCGATGAAGTTGCGCTTGGCATCGAAGTCATAGGCGATCTGCAACTGCCCCACATCCGGGCAGGCGTGGCAGTCGCGCAGCGGCGTGCGGTACAGCAGGCGGATGCCGCCGTTATCCAATGGCGAAGCGCCGGCCGACTGTGCCGGCGCGAACGGCGTGGCCTGCGGGCTGGCCTTCAGCAGTTCCTGCACGGTCGGGTCGGCACGCAGGGTGTCGTCCAACTGCACGGCATCCACGTCGATGCGCTTGCCGCTGGCATCGACCAGTCGCGTGCCCTCGTTGGTATTGGCGCGGAAGGGATACTCGACCGTGGCAATGCCCAGCCCTTCGTTCTCGTGCCAGGCGGTCACATAGGCCAGCTCACCGCCGCTGGACAACTGCTCGGCGGCAGTGATGGCATCGGTGCTGGCGCCACCCGCGCGCATCGCATCGCGCAGGCAATCACGGGTCGCAGCATTCTCGCCCTGGCGGCAGGCGTTGAGGTCGCCATCCCAGACCACCGCCTCGCTCCAGCGCATCTTGCCGTCGGCGGCGGCCTTCTCCGCGCTGGGCGCGTCACCGGCGGGCGGCTCCTTTCCGGGTTCCGGCGAACGGCCCTGGCAGGCAGTCAGCAGGGCAAGCCCCAGAGCAGGCAGCAACAGGCGGGAACGGCGCATGGCGTGGACCTCGTGCGTTGTCTGGAGGCCTGAGTATCGTCAAGGCCGGGTGAACTCCGCGTCGGCGCGGCATACTAGCGGCTCATTGCATACGCTGGAGTGTGGAACGTGGGCAGTCTGCAGGGCAAAACCCTTTTCATCACCGGTGCCTCGCGTGGCATCGGCCTGGCCATCGCACTGCGCGCCGCGCGCGACGGCGCCAACGTGGCCATCGCGGCCAAGTCGTCGGTGCCGAATCCGAAACTGCCGGGCACCATCCACAGCGCTGCCGAAGCGGTAACGGCGGCCGGCGGCCAGGGCCTGGCCCTGAAGTGCGACATCCGCGAGGAAGAGCAGGTGCAGGCGGCGGTGGCGGCCACGGTCGATACCTTCGGTGGCATCGACATCCTGATCAACAACGCCAGCGCGATCTGGTTGCGCGGCACGCTGGATACGCCGATGAAGCGTTTCGACCTGATGCAGCAGGTCAACTCACGCGGCAGCTTCCTGTGCGCGCAGGCCTGCCTGCCGTACCTGCAGCAGGCGCCGAATCCGCACATCCTGACCCTGGCACCGCCGCCGAGCCTGGCGCCGAAGTGGTGGGCACCGCACACCGGCTACACGCTGGCGAAGATGGGCATGAGCTTCGTCACCCTGGGCCTGGCCGCAGAATTCGGTCCGCAGGGCGTGGCGGTGAATGCGCTGTGGCCGCGCACGGTGATCGCCACCGATGCGATCAACATGATTCCGGGCGTGGATGCGGCCGGCTGCCGCACGCCACAGATCATGGCCGATGCCGCCCATGCGGTGCTGGTGCGCGAAGCGGCCGGCTTCCACGGCCAGTTCCTGATCGACGATGAAGTGCTGGCGCAGGCCGGTGTCACCGATCTTTCCGGCTATGCAGTGGATCCGTCGCGCGCGTTGTTGCCGGACCTGTTCCTGGATTGACCGCGCGTCGCCGGAAGAGGCCGAGGGCTGCGACCCTCGGCCTGCTGCGCTAGAATGCGTGGCTGTAATCGTTTTCAACAAGGATGTGAGCACATGTCACGCACTCTTTCCGTCGCGGCGCTGGCCGCTTCGCTGTCGTTGATCCTGACCGCCTGCGGTGGCAAGGCCCCCGCAGCTGCAGGCGGCGCCGCTGCCTCCGGCACGCCGGAGGCCAGCGCGGCCCCGTCCGATACACAGCAGCAGTTGACCGCCAAGCTCAACGCCTACATCGGCTGCTTCAACGCGCTGGATTCGAAAACCCACGGCAGCATCCAGTCCTACACGCGCTGGATCAAGGATGTCGACGCTGGCCCGACCGGACGCGAGACGCACGTTTACGGTCCGTTCGAGATCAGCGGCTACGACATGAAGCAGTGCGACGCTCCGGTGACCGAGGCGATTGCTGCCAAGCCGGCGCTGGCCGATCTGGATGCCGCTGCAGGCCATTACCAGCAGGCGCTGAAGGCGCTGGTGCCGCTCAGCAAGGACGCGCATGACTACTACGATCGCCAGGACTACGAAGACGACCAGTTCGCCAAGGGCAAGCAGCTGCACGCGCCCTTGATGGCCGCTTTCAAGGATTTCGTGGCTGCCAGCGAAACGTTCAATGCCGAGCTGGAGCGCCAGAACGATGCTGCCCAACGCGAGCAGCTCAAGGTTCTGGAGCAGGCCGAGGGGCGCACGCGCGAGTACTACCGTCTGGCGATGATGCTGGAAGCCAAGGCCATCATGGATCTGATGAGCGAGGATGATTTCGATCAGGCCAAGGCCCGCGAACGCCTGGATGCCTTCAACCGCATTTCCGATGAAGCGCACGCCAAGGTTGCCGACCAGGAACCGGGCAAGTCGGACTGGGAAGGCTTCGAACGAGTGGCCGAGAATTTCCGGCGCGAAGGCAAGGAGCGGCTGCAGCGCGTCAGCGAGAAGAAGCCTTACACCGATTTCGAACGACGCATGCTTGATTCGCCGTCGATGGCGCCGCGTGGCTCTGCCAACAAGCTGATGCAGGAATACAACACGCTCGTTTTCCAGAGCAACCGCCAGTAGCGCTCCCGCTCATCGCGTGATCAGCGAGCGCCGGTGTACATCGCCGGCGCCCGCATCAATGACTGAACGCATCCGGCAGCTGGCCACCACACTTGCGGCAATGGCGCGCATCCGGCTCGTGCCCTTCCAGTCCACACTCCGGGCAGCCACGTGCATCACGACGCGCGGCCAGCTCGGCTTCGCGCATGGTGCTGGCCAGTTCGGCGGTGTAGATGCCGGTGGGCACGGCGATGATGCTGTAGCCGATCAGGATCAGTACCGAGGTGACGAAGCGGCCGAGCACGGTCTGCGGCACGATGTCGCCAAAGCCGACCGTGGCCATGGTCACCACCGCCCAGTACATGCTGGCCGGGATGTTGGTGAAGCCGTGTTCGGGGCCCTCGATCACGTACATCAGTGCGCCGGCGATGATGGTGATGGTGATCACCGTGAACAGGAACACCAGCACCTTGCGCCGGCTGCGCCACAGCGACGTCATCAACACGCCGCTTTCCTCGATGTAGCGGGTCAGCTTGAGGATGCGGAACACGCGCAGGATGCGCAGCGCGCGCACCACCAGCAGGCTCTGCGCGCCGGGGATGAACATCGACAGGTAGGCGGGCAGGATCGACAGCAGGTCGATGATGCCCCAGATGCTCACCGCGTAACGCAGCGGGCGCTTGACCACCGCCAGCCGCAGCAGGTACTCGGCGGTGAAGATGATCGTGAAGCCCCATTCCAGGATGTACAGGCCGGTGGACCATTCGGCATGCAGGTGCTGCACGCTGTCGATCATCACCACCAGGATGCTGGCGATGATCGCCACCACCAGGATCAGGTCGAAATTGCGCGAGGGCCGCGAGTCATGGCGGTAGATGATGTCGAACCACCGACGGCGCCAGCCGGTCTCGGTGGCGGGGTTCAGCTGGGGGGCGGAAAACGGTCGCATGGGCGCATTGTGCCGCAGGGGTTCCGGCGCGAGAATGGGGATTCCTGAACCCTGTCGACTGCCATGACCGCCGCTACCGATCCGCTGATCTCCCTTTCGCACTATTACCTGCCGGTCTACAAGCCCCGCCAGGTGGTACTGGAGCGAGGCCAGGGCGCCCGCGTGTGGGACAGCCAGGGCCGTGAGTTCATCGACCTGGCTGCCGGCATCGCCGTGTGCGGCCTGGGCCACAACGACCCGGACCTGGTGGCCGCGCTGGTCGAGCAGGCCGGCAAGCTCTGGCAC
This sequence comes from Stenotrophomonas sp. GD03794, assembly GCF_029842145.1. Taxonomy (NCBI): domain Bacteria; kingdom Pseudomonadati; phylum Pseudomonadota; class Gammaproteobacteria; order Lysobacterales; family Lysobacteraceae; genus Stenotrophomonas; species Stenotrophomonas sp. GD03794. Next base: position 5,487 of record NZ_JAOCFV010000040.1, on the reverse strand, counting down.
ACCAGCAACGTGTTCTACAGCGCGCCGCCGCTGCACCTGGCCGAGGAGCTGGTGAAGGCCAGCCGCTTCGCCGAGCGCGTGTTCCTGTGCAATTCCGGCGCCGAAGCCAATGAAGTGGCGATCAAGATGGTCCGCAAGTGGGCCTCCAGCCAGGGGCGTCCGGCCGACAAGCGGGTGATCATCACCTTCCGCGGCAGCTTCCACGGCCGCACCATGGGCGCGGTGACCGCCACCGCTCAGCCGAAGTACCAGGAAGGCTACGAGCCGCTGCCCGGTGGCTTCCGCTACATCGATTTCAACGATGAGGTGCAGCTGGAAACCGCGATGGCTGCCGGCGACGTGGCCGCAGTGATGCTGGAGCCGATCCAGGGCGAGGGCGGCGTGATGCCGGCCAAATCCGGTTTCCTCAAGCGCGTGCGCGAGCTGTGCGACCAGCACAACGCGCTGCTGGTGCTGGACGAGATCCAGGCCGGCATGGGCCGTACCGGTACGCTGTTCGCGCACTGGCAGGACGACGTGGTGCCGGACATGGTCACCCTGGCCAAGGCACTGGGTGGTGGCTTCCCGATCGGCGCGATGCTGGCCGGCCCGAAGGTGGCCGAGACCATGCAGTTCGGTGCGCATGGCACCACCTTTGGCGGCAACCCGCTGGCTGCTGCGGTGGCCCGCGTGGCACTGCGCAAGCTGGCCTCGGCGGAGATCGCCGCCAATGTCAGCCGCCAGTCAAAGGCACTGCGCGATGGCTTTGCCCGCATCAATGACGAGTTCGGCGTGTTCAGCGACGTGCGCGGCCGTGGCCTGATGCTGGGCGCGGTGCTGAGCAAGGACTTCGCCGGCCAGGCCGGGGCGATCCTCGACCATGCCGCCGAGCAGGGCCTGCTGACCCTGCAGGCCGGCCCGGATGTACTGCGCTTCGTGCCGTCGCTGAACATCACCGACGAAGAAGTGGCCGAAGGCCTGAAGCGCCTGCGCGCGGCGATTGCCGCGTTCATCGCCGCGCGCTGAAGCCATGGCGCTGGGATCGGATCCCTCTCCTGCGGAGAGGGCTCTGACCCCGATCAGCTCACCGCGTAACGCTTCAACACCTTGCCCAATCCCCGGCCATCGCGCACGGTTTCCGCGTGCAGGCCGGCGGCGCGTGCGCCGCGCACGTTGGCGAACAGGTCATCGACGAACAGCGTGCGCGCAGGTGCCACGCCGAGCGCTTCCAGCGTACGCAGGAATACCGCAGGCGCCGGTTTGCGCAGACCGAAATCCGCGCTGCAGAACACGCGGCCCTGCAGGGCAGGGAACAGTTCCGGTAGCAGGGTGGGCAAGGCCTGCTGCATCAGTGCGCCATTGTTGGTCAGCACCGCCATCGGCAGCTGCAGTGTCTGCAGCCGCTGCAGCACGGCCGGCTGTGGATGGCTGGCGGCCTGTCGCGCCGCGATCCAGGTGTGCACATCAACGGTGCGGCCCAGCTGTTTGCTCAGCTGCGCCAGATAGGCCGGGCCATCCAGCGTGCCATTGTCATGCGCCGCTTCCAGCCCGCTGTCGTACAGTGCGGCCTGCACGGTTTCCGGCGCGACATCCAGCGCCTCCGCCAGGTGCAGCACACGCTGCGTGCGCTGGTACTGCACCAGAACGCCATCCACATCCAGCAGCAACAGGTCGATCCGCATTGGTCGAGCATGCCATTGCAGTGAACACGCGGGAAACCCTGGAGTGGGCATGCGACAGACGGTCGCAGACGGCGCCGCAGGGGCCTGCCTAGAATGGCGCCTAGATCCGCAGGAGATGCAACGATGAAGGCTTGGATGGTGGCAGTGGGACTGGGCGCGCTGATGCTTGCGCCGTCGGCGATGGCGCGGGTATGTGCGGTCAGCATCGACAGCACCGACCAGATGAGCTTCAGCAGCCGCGAGATCAAGGTGGCGGCCGACTGCACCGCCGTGGATCTGACCCTGCGCCACACCGGCAAGCTGGCCACTACCGCGATGGGCCACAACTGGGTACTGACCCGCAGCGCAGATTACCAGCCGGTAGCGATGGCCGGCATGCGCATGACCCTGGCCGACAGCTACCTGCCGAAGGCCGACAAGCGCGTGCTGGCGCACACCAAGGTGATCGGCGGCGGCGAGACCACGCGCGTGCGCTTTTCCACCCAGGGCCTGCAGAAGGGTGGCGACTACACCTTCTTCTGCTCGTTCCCCGGCCACTTCGCGATGATGAAGGGCAAATTCGTGTTCGGTTGATGCCGCCTGTAGAGTCGAGCCATGCTCGACTGCTCCGTGCTAACCAAGGTTGGCACCTACCAGATGCAACAGTGCCAACCAAGGTTGGCACCCACCAGAGCGGGATCAGCCCTTGGCGGCCTTGAACGCCACGCGTGCAGCGGCGAGGGTGGCCTCGATCACCGCATCGTCGTGGGCGCTGGACAGGAAGCCGGCTTCGTACGCCGACGGTGCCAGGAACACGCCCTGCTCCAGCATCGCGTGGAAGAAGCGATTGAACGCCGGAATGTCACAGGCGGTGGCCTGCGCATAGGTCTCCACCTTCTCACTGGTGAAGAACAGGCCGAACATTGCGCCCACGCGGGTGGTGGTTACGGCTACGCCGGCTTCGGCGGCGGCCGCCTCCAGGCCGGCACACAGGCGCGCGGTGCGCTCGGCCAGATCGGCGTGGAAACCCGGTTGCTGGATCAGCTCCAGCATCGCCAGGCCAGCGGCCATCGCCACCGGGTTGCCGCTCAGCGTACCGGCCTGGTAGATCGGGCCGGCTGGTGCGATCTGCTGCATCAGCTCGCGACGGCCGCCGTAGGCGCCCACCGGCATGCCACCGCCGATGATCTTGCCGAAGGTGGTCAGGTCCGGGGTGATGCCGTAGTGCGCCTGTGCACCGCCAAGGGCAACGCGGAAGCCGGTCATCACTTCGTCGAAGATCAGCAGCGCGCCATGCTTCGTGCACAGGTCGCGCAGGTGCTGCAGGTAGCCTTCGCGTGGCGGAATGCAGTTGGCGTTGCCGACCACCGGCTCGATGATCAGGCCGGCGATGTCATCGCCCTGCTGCTCGAACAGTGCAGTGGCCGCTTCGAAGTCGTTGTAGGGCAGGGTCAGGGTCAGTTCGCTCAGGCCGGCCGGGACGCCCGGCGAGGTCGGCACGCCCAGGGTCAGCATGCCGCTGCCGGCCTTGACCAGGAACGAGTCACCGTGGCCGTGGTAGCAGCCTTCGAACTTGACGATGCGGTTGCGGCCGGTGGCGCCGCGCGCCAGCCGGATCGCCGACAGCGTGGCTTCGGTGCCGGAGTTGACCATGCGCACCATCTCGCATGACGGCACCAGTCGGGTGATGGTCTCGGCCATGGTCACTTCGGCCGCGCACGGCGCGCCGAACGACAGGCCGTTGTCGATCGCCTTCTTCACCGCCTGGCGCACGGCCGGATGGTTGTGGCCGACGATCATCGGGCCCCAGGAACCGACATAGTCGATGTAGCAGTTGCCGTCGACGTCGTACAGGTAGGCGCCGTCGGCACGCTCGACGAAGAACGGTTCGCCACCGACCGACTTGAACGCGCGTACCGGCGAATTGACGCCGCCCGGCAGCAGCTGCTGGGCGCGGGAGAACAGGGCGTGGGACTGGTCGTGGTTCATGCGGATTTCCTGGGCATTACGCGAACTGGGCGAGGTAGGCGCGCTGGACCGCGACCGGGTCTTCGGCGGCGAACACGCTGCTGACCACGGCGACCAGATCGGCGCCGGCGTCGATGATGGGACCGACATTGTCCGGCGTCAGGCCGCCGATCGCCACCCGCGGCACGCCCAGTGCGGCGCTTTGCCGCAGCAGGTCGGTATGGGCGCGGCTGGTGGTGATCTTGGTGGTGGTCGGGAAGAACGCGCCGAAGGCCACGTAGCTGGCGCCGGCGGCCACGGCCTGCTCGGCATTGGCCAGCTGGTCGTAGCAGGAGGCGCCGATGATGGCCTCGGCACCAAGCAGCGCGCGCGCGTTGGGGATGTCACAGTCGGTGCCGCCCAGATGCACGCCGGCGGCGCCGACCGTCTTGGCCAGCACCGGGTCGTCGTTGACGATCAGCGGCACGCGGTGTTCCGCGCACAGCGCCTGCAGGGCGGTGGCCTGCTCCCGCCGCAGCGCGCCGCTGGCGGTCTTGTTGCGGTACTGCAGCCAGGTGGCGCCCGTGGCCAGCAGCGGCGCGGTGCGGGCCAGCAGGCGTGCGGTATCGGGCTCGTCCGGGGTGATCAGGTAGACGCCGCGGGGCGCCGGGGAAGCAGAAGTCATCGATGGCTACCGGTGAGTGGACCGCGATGGGACAATGGCGGCCCGTGAATCCAGCCCTGATTATCCGATGAGCGATGCCACCCCCACCACCTTGCGCACTTGGATGTGCGTGGTCTGCGGCTTCCTTTACAGCGAAGCGGAAGGCTTGCCGGAGGAGGGCATCGCGCCGGGGACGCGCTGGGAGGACATTCCCGAGACCTGGACCTGCCCGGATTGCGGGGTGACCAAGGCTGATTTCGAGATGGTCGAGGTCGATTGATGGCGGGGCCTGCAGGCCCTTCTGTGGGTGTGGACCGTTGGTCCACACACCGGACACCCTCAATGCAGCCGCGGCATCGGCCCGCCGAGGTCGATCAGCTTCTCGCGCAGCCACTGCGCATCGCTGGCCTCGGGATTGCGCTTCAGGTACTGCCCCAGGTCGTGGCGGGCGCCGGCCAGGTACTCCAGCTGCAGGTAGGCCAGGCCGCGGTCGCGCAGCGCGTCGTCCTGCTCGGGGGCCAGTTTCAGCAGGCGGTCGGCACTGCGTGCAGCGCGGTCCCATTCGCCTGCTTCGGCATACACGCCGTGCAGGTTGCGCAGCATGCGCATCAGGATCGCGCGCGCTGGCGCCGGGTCGAGGATCTGCGCCAGCACCTGGTCGTCGGGCATCTGCCCGCCCAGGTGTGACTTGGCCCGCTCGCGCAGTTCGTCCACGTCCAGCGGGCGGCCGCCATTGAACGGGTCCATCACCAGCACACCGTCGTCCACCGGCAGGCGCACCAGGAAGTGGCCAGGGAAGGACACGCCGTCGAGCGGAATGCCCAGCCGGCGCGCGACTTCCATCTGCACCAGTGCCAGCGAGATCGGGTTGCCCAGGCGGCGCTCGAATACCTGGTTGAGGTAGCTGTTGCGCGGGTCGTAGTACTCGTCGTGGTCGCCGCTGTAGCCCAGTTCGTCGAACAGGTGGCGGTTGATCGCCGCCATCTTCAACGGGCTGTTGTCGATGCTGTCCACTTCCGAACGGAGGTGGTCGACATGGCTCTGGATCAGCGCGTCGTAGGTGGACGGCTGCAGATCGGGGTATTCATCGCGCGCGATCAGCAGCGCGGTCGGCAACAGTGGCAGCGCCTCGTCTTCGAGGTCGGCCAGTGCATCCCAGTCGGGGAGTGAGATCTGGTCCTGCATGACCACAGACTGGCGTCATTCGCAGGCGGTTTCAAGCGGTGCCGCGTGAAA